>JBMYTY010000001.1:0-26243 GCA_049604855.1 Gammaproteobacteria bacterium
AACCGACCATCCCAGGGTGTCGAGATGGAAAGCCCAGAAACCCATCTCTTTTGCTTCCTGGGCATTGTGCGCCAGGGACCAACCATGCTCCGGATGGTTTCCGAAGGTGAGGTTGGTCAGATGGTGTTTGATGTACTCAGAAGAGGTCAGCGTTTCGCTTGCCATGGTTCTGTTCGCTTAGCTTGTCGGTCTGCCCAGGACCACCGCGAACTGCGTCAGTCCCAAACCGAAAATCATGGGCGCTGGGTGCAGGCCCAAGACCTGTATTCCCGTTAGCATGCCCAGCAGCACCACTATCAGGCGCTGCATGAATCCGCTCATCAGGACGGCCATTCCCGCCCTGGGCTTTCCCCGCAGTGATTCGAGGACGGCGTCTCCAGCCCTGTTAACTGATCGTGCGAGCAGTTGGCCGTTGATGATCGCGAGCGCCGCTCCGAAGAGTGTCGCCTTCGCGTAGGCCGCATTGAACAAGACCCATGCTCCGAACGCCAGCAACAATGCCATGCCTAGCTGGGTCGCGAGCAATCGTCGCATAAGCTCGTTCTCTTTTCGCAGTTGCACACAGCGACCGGAATCACCGTGGATCGTCTATCCCAAAAGGGCTAGGTCAACTGGGGCGGCGCAGTATACGGGTTGGCTTTTGCGAGGGTCAATGAAGGAGGCGATATATTAGTAAATCAGCCAATAATGCATTGTGCGGCGCAGCGAATTTCTCGCCCACCCCGGCTCACCTGAAGCTCGTAACTACCTGATCTTTCCGATAATTCCATCAAGCTCCTCGAGGGAGTTGTATTGGATGACCAGACGCCCTTTTCCCTTACCGCCATCCTTGATCTCTGTCTTCGCACCCAGGATCTCGGACAGCTCCTGCTGAAGACGTCGGACATCGGGGTCAAGCTTCGTGGCCGCGGGCTTGCCCACATCTCCTTGTAAAAGGCGACGAACGAGGCGCTCGGTATCGCGCACGTTCATACCGGCGCCCACGACCTGGCGCGCCGCCGCGGGCTGCTGTTCGGCGGGAAGACCCAGCAATGCGCGGGCGTGACCCATCTCGATGTTTCGGTTTTCCAGTTCCGCCTTCACGCTTTCGTGGAGATCAAGCAGGCGCAGCAGATTGCTCACCGCCGCACGCGAGCGCCCCACGGCATCGGCTGTCTCTTGATGAGTCAGTTCAAACTCATCGATAAGTCGATTCAATGCGAGCGCTTCTTCCAGAGGGTTCAGGTCCTCTCGCTGGATGTTTTCGATCAGGGCCATGGCCATGACGGCCTGATCGGGGACGTCACGGATCACTGCCGGGATGGTGTGCAGACCGGCCATCTGGCTGGCGCGCCAGCGACGCTCTCCCGCGATGATCTCGAATTCCTCGCCGTTGGGCCTTACGACGATGGGCTGCACCACGCCCTGGGCGCGTATGGATGCCGCCAGCTCTTCCAGGGCTTCTTCGCGCATACCGGTCCGCGGTTGGTAGCGACCGCGCCGGATCTTATCGACGGGCAGGTCCCTGAGTGTCTCGCTGACCGGCACGGTTTCATCGGCGGAATCGGCTGCACTCGTGGCGCTGGGCTGGGCCGCGCCAAGCAGGGCATCCAGTCCGCGCCCAAGGCGGGGGCGTTTGGTAGGCATGAATATCAGACGGTGAAAACGGTGTGGCGGAGGCGGCTGCCCCCGGGAAGAGATCAGGCGGCGCTGCGGTGTTCCCTGCGCATGATTTCGTCGGCAAGACCCTGATAGGCGACGGAGCCTCTTGAGCCACGGTCATAGTGCATCACCGGAACGCCATGGCTGGGTGCCTCGGCGAGGCGGACGTTGCGCGGCACGACGGTGCGGAAGACCTTGTCGCCGAAATGCAGCACCAACTGGGCGGAGACCTCGTTCGCGAGGTTGTTTCTCGGATCGAACATGGTCCGCAGGAGGCCGGCGACCTTGAGCCTCGGGTTTACCGAATCCGCGATCTGGCGAATGGTGCTCATCAGTGCCGAAAGCCCCTCCAGGGCGTAATACTCGCACTGCACCGGAACAACGACGCCATCGGCGGCGACCAGGGCGTTCACGGTGAGCATGTTCAGTGAGGGCGGGCAATCAATGAGGACGAAGTCGTACTCATCGGCATGGGGTGCCAGGACTTCCGCCAGTCGGCGCTCACGTCCCTGGGTCTCCATGAGTGTGACCTCGGCGGCTGTCAGGTCAGAGTTGGCGGGTAGCAGATCAAACCCCGACTGCTCGGATCGAACGCGAGCCTCCTCGACCGTCGCCTCTCCGAGCAGCACGTCACAGGTACTCAGAGCGAGGTCGTGTTTATCGACCCCACTGCCCATGGTGGCGTTCCCCTGGGGGTCCATGTCCACCAACAGCACACGACGCTTTTCCGCGGCCAGTGCGGCGGCAACGTTGACGCAGGTGGTGGTCTTGCCCACGCCACCTTTCTGATTGGCGACGGCTAACACAGTGGTCATTGGGGAATCCTGGTGAGAGGGGGACATGAGGCGCCCGGACCGGCCGGAGAGTCGGCATTCTATACCCAAGGCCCGCGAGTTTGAGCGCGGGTTAAACCCCGCTCCGAATCCAAAGCTGACTACGCCTGGATCAGAAAGGCCGTACGGGCCCGCTCGCCCAGAGTCAGGCTCAGGCGGGTCCATCGCGCCCCGGTGCGGCCCAGGGCATCGGTTTCCCGCTCGTCCGGCTCGGCCTTCATGGCCAGCGCCACACCGTCGGCCTTGAGCAGTGGGCGGGCCAAGGACCAGAACAGGGCGAGTTCGGAGAAGGCCCGTGAGCAGACCGTATCGAAGGGGTCGGACTGAAAGGACTCGGCCCGCTGCTGCCGCACTTCCACGTTGTCGAGCCCGAGTTCGTGCACCGCCTGGGTGCAGAAACGGGTTTTCTTGCCATTGGCATCCAGCAGGGTGAATTGCCGTTCGGGCGCCACGATCGCGAACGGGATTCCCGGCAGGCCGGCCCCCGTTCCCATATCCAGTATCCGACGGCCCTGAACGTGGGGCAGCGCGATCAGACTGTCGACCAGATGCCGGTGGATCATCTCCCGGGGATCGCGGACCGCCGTCAGGTTGTAGGCCCGATTCCATTTCGCCAACAGATCGCGATACGCCAACAAGCGATCGACCACATCGGGGCTCAGGGACAGATCCAGGCCGCGTAAGCCCTGGACAAGGACCTCCCGCTCACTGTCGCTACCGCTCGCTGAACTCACTTGTCCCAGTCCGTTCGTGGCTGGTCAGACGGCCTCAGGCCGCCCGACCCTCGCGCTTCTTCAGATGAACCAGCAACAAGGAGATCGCCGCCGGTGTCACCCCGGGCACCCGTGCGGCCTGGCCAATGGTGGCGGGGCGTGCGCGTTCGAGCTTTTCGCGGACTTCACTGGAAAGGGCCGTGATGTCGCTGTAATCGAAGTCCTCGGGTACCGCCTTGTCGGCATGGCGGCGTTGTCGCTCGATCTCGGCCTGTTGGCGCTCCACGTAACCGGCATACTTGATCTGCGTTTCAACCTGATCGGCAACGGAAGCGTCGGCCGCTCCCGGGCCCAGACCTTCCAACTCCATCAGGGCCGAATAGTTGAGCTGGGGACGCCGGATCAACTCCTCGAGGTTGTACTCACGTTTGAGTGGCAGATCCCATTGTTGCTCCAGGGTCCGCGCCGCACGGTCTCCGGGTTTCACCCAGGTTTCGCGCAAGCGCTGACGCTCGCGCTCGATGGCCTCGCGTTTGATCTCGAACGCCTGCCACTGTTCATCGCCGACCAGGCCGAGCCCACGCCCGATCTCCGTGAGCCGCAGGTCGGCATTGTCCTCGCGCAGGATGAGCCGGTGCTCAGCGCGGGAGGTGAACATGCGGTATGGCTCCTGCGTGCCCAGCGTGATCAGGTCATCGACGAGCACGCCCAGATAGGCCTGGTCACGACCGGGATGCCAGGGATCGCGTTCGAGTACGCGCAACGCGGCGTTGACCCCGCTCAGCAGACCCTGGGCGGCAGCCTCTTCATAACCCGTTGTTCCGTTGATCTGACCGGCGAAGAACAGACCTTGGAGGTGACGGGTTTCCAGGCTGTGCCGTAGCTCCCGTGGGTCGAAGAAGTCGTACTCGATGGCGTAGCCCGGGCGGGTGATATGGGCGTTCTCGAAACCTCGTATGGAGCGCACGACCTGGTACTGCACATCGAAAGGCAGCGAGGTCGAAATTCCGTTGGGATAGATCTCGTGGGTACTCAGGCCCTCGGGTTCGACGAAGATCCGGTGGCTGTCCTTATCGGAGAAGCGCATCACCTTGTCTTCTATCGAGGGACAGTAACGGGGCCCCACGCCCTCGATGACACCCGTGTACATGGGCGAACGATCCAGGCCCTCGCGAATGTGATCATGGGTCCTGGAGTTGGTCTGGGTCTGCCAGCAGGAGATCTGCCGGGGATGGTCCTCGCGTCGGCCGGTGAAGGAAAACACCGGTGCCGGATCGTCTCCGGGTTGCTCGACCATGACGGAAGTATCGATGCTGCGTCCGTCAATGCGCGGCGGGGTACCGGTCTTCAGCCGATCGACCCGAAATGGCAGCTCGCGCAAACGCCGGGAAAGGCCATTGGATGGCGGGTCACCCGCCCGACCTCCCTGGTAATTCTCCAGCCCGATATGAATACGCCCGCCGAGAAAGGTCCCCACGGTCAGCACAACGGCGGGCGCGAACAGATCAAGCCCCATGGCCGTGCGCACCCCCCTCACCCGGTCGCCTTCTACGATCAGGTCCTCCGCCATTTGTTGGAAGAGGTCCAGATTGGGCTGATTCTCCAGGGCGGATCGGACCGCGGATTTGTAAAGGGCGCGATCGGCCTGGGCGCGAGTGGCCCGTACGGCGGGTCCCTTGGACGCATTGAGAGTGCGGAACTGGATCCCTCCAAGATCGGTAGCCCTGGCCATCAGCCCACCAAGGGCGTCGACTTCCTTGACGAGGTGACCCTTTCCGATACCACCGATCGCAGGGTTGCAGGACATCTGGCCCAGCGTCTCGATATTCTGGGTGAGCAACAGGGTCCGCACACCCATACGGGCCGCTGCCATGGCGGCCTCGGTGCCGGCATGGCCGCCACCGATGACGATGACGTCATATTGGGTGTTCGATAGGGAACTCATAGCGCGATTATGGGGTTTCGAGCGAGCGGCGAAGTATAGGAAGCCACCGGGGTATTTCCACGGGCTGTCTGGATGCTGGCAGGCATCCAGCCCACACCATCTTCATTTGCCGATGCAGAAGCTGCCGAAAATCTCGCCCAGCAAATCGTCGCTGCTCATCTGGCCGGTAATCTCGCCTAATGCATCATGGGCGCGACGAAGCTCCTCGGCGACCAACTCACCCGCCGCATAGGTATCCAACTGCTCGCGGGCGTCGCGCACATGAGCCTCCGCTCGGCCAATGGCATTCAGGTGCCGCCGCCGGGCCAGGAAAAGTCCCTCTCCGTGATCATCCAGACCCGCCAACTTTTCCACGTGGCCGGTCAGGTCCGTCAGGCCCGCTCCACTGCGCGCGCACAGGGCAAATGTTGGAAAAGCCTGGTCCGTTACGGGTCCAACAGGTCTGCCAGATAGGTCCACCTTGTTGAACAGCAGTGTGACCGGGGTCCGAGCAGGCAGCCGCCCGAGGATGGAACGGTCTTCCGCGGTGAGGCCCTCGCGGTCATCGATCACCACGAACACGTGATCGGCCTGTTCGACCTCCGACCAAGCCCTGCGGATGCCTTCCCGCTCCACCGGATCATCACTTTCGCGTAGGCCGGCCGTGTCCACGACGTGCAGGGGTATGGGCCCGAGATGGACGAACTCGCGCAGCACATCCCGGGTCGTTCCGGGAATCTCCGTGACAATGGCGGTCTCGCGTCCGGATAAGGCATTCAAAAGGCTGGATTTGCCTGCGTTGGGTTGTCCCAGGATGACCACGCTCAAACCGTCACGAAGTACACGCCCCTGGGTCGCCGTCGCTTGAACGTCGGTGATTCGTCGGGAAATATCCGCCAATTGTTTCGATATGACGCCATCGGAGAGAAAATCGACCTCTTCGTCGGGGAAATCGATGGCGGCCTCCACGTAGACCCTAAGTTCAACCAATGAGCGTTCCAGCGCGTGAACCAGTTCGGAGAACTGGCCGTCAAGGCTCCGAACCGCCGCTTTCGCCGCCGCCCGCGAACCGGCATCGATCAGATCAGCGACGGCTTCCGCCTGGGCGAGATCCATTCGACCATTGAGAAAGGCGCGTTCGGAAAACTCCCCGGGGCGCGCGGCGCGTGCCCCCGCCATGAGGACGGCCTCCATCAGAAGGTCGAGCACCACGGGGCCACCGTGACCCTGGAACTCAACAACATCCTCGCCGGTAAATGAGGCGGGGCCTGGGAAATGGAGTAGCAGGCCCTCATCGATGACATCACCCGCGGCATCGCGGAAGGAGCGATAGGCGGCACGACGGGGTTCGGGTAGGGAACCGCACAGATCCCGTGCGACATTTCCAGCAGCCGGTCCGGATACCCGGACGACACCGATGCCCGCCCGGCCCGCCGCCGTGGCCACGGCGGCGATGGTATCGCCGGTCATGGTGAGATCAGGCGCGGATCAAAGCGGTCACTTGTCCTGACCGGACTCGATCCGCTTGGTGATTACCCATTGCTGGGCAATGGACAGGACGTTGTTCGCCACCCAGTACAGGACCAGACCCGCGGGGAAGAACAGGAAGAACACACCAAAGACCAAGGGCAGGGCCATCATGATCTTCGCCTGTACCGGATCCGGGGGCGGCGGATTGAGCTTCTGCTGGACGAACATGGACACCGCCATGATGACCGGCAACACGTAGTAGGGATCCTGCAAGGAAAGGTCATCGATCCACAGAATCCACGCCGCCTGACGCATCTCAACCGATTCGAGCAACACGTAATAGAGCGCGATGAACACGGGGATCTGCACCAACATCGGCAGACATCCGCCCAGCGGGTTGATCTTTTCCTTCTTATACAGGTCCATCATGGCCTGATTGAGTTGCTGCTTATCGTCCGCGAAACGTTCCCGCAACGCCTGAATCCTGGGATTCATGGCGCGCATCCGCGCCATCGAACGATACGCCTTGTCCGACAGGGGAAAGAACGCCAGCTTGATCAGCAAGGTGAGGACGATGATCGCCCAACCCCAGTTGCCCACGACAGCGTGGATCTTGTCGAGCACCCAGAAGAGCGGCTTTGAAATCACCCACAGGTATCCATAATCAACCGCCCGGTCGAGTTCGGCGGCGGCCGCTGCCATGCGATCCTGCTCTTTCGGGGCCAACATCAGGGTCGATTCAAAACTGCCCTGAGCACCCGGCGCCACGGTGGCGGGCGGAGTCGTGGCCCCAACGACGAAGCGCCCGTTCTTCAACTCACGCGCATAGAAGAAGGCATCTTCACCACGCTTGGGTATCACCGCCGTTACGAAATAGTGCTGGATGAAAGCGATCCACCCGTCCTTCACCAAGCGATTGGCGAGCGGTGATTCCGCGATGTCATCCATGGTCATCTTCTCGTAGCCGTCCTCCTGGCTGAACATGGCGCCACCGGTGTACGTCGGCATCATCATGGATTGCTCATCACCGAGCAGTGCATTGCGCTGAAGCTGCACATACTGGCTTCCGGTCCAGGGCTGCTCACCGGTATTGCGGATCTCGTGCGTGACCTTGATCTGGTAGCTGTCCCGGCTGAAATGGAAGGTCTTTACCAAGACCAGACCGTCCGTCGCGTGGGTCAGGCGAACGGTGAGTCCATCCTGACCTTCGCCCAGCTCGTAACTCCGAGCTTGAGCGCTATACACCGCATTGTTGGTGACGCTGGCCCCGGTACTCGCGACGATCCCGGTCTGCGCGATCAGCAGGTGTGTTCCGTCATGGTGGAGTAGATGGAACGGTTGGTCGGGTGTTTCCAGGGAAACGGGATAGGACAGAAGCTTGAGATCCGTAATCGCCGCGCCCCGGGGATCGATCGCGGCTTCGATCAAGTCGGTCTTGACGCGAATCAGCTCCAGGCTCGCCGGTTCGGTCGTTGCGTCAGCTCCATCCGCAACCGCCGCCACGTCCGCCTGTGGGGGCGTTTCAGCCCGCGGAATGGCCGGTGTATCGACCTGCTCCGCCTGCGAACCCGGCATCGTGGCGACCGTCGGCTCCGTGCTTGGTTGAGGTGTGTTGTAGTCCTTCTGCCACTCCATCCATAACAACATCCCGAGAAACCCGAGAATGGCCAGAAGCATGAGGCGCTGATTATCCATTGGGTGTCCGGTAACGTTCGGCGAGCTTTCGCCAGTGCTCACTCAATAAGGTGAATAGGGATGCGTTGCTGCGTTGATCCAGGCCACGTCTTGCCAGCAGGACGATATCGACACCGGGCAATGCGTCATGGTGATGTCGAAAGCTTTCGCGGGTTACGCGTTTGATGCGGTTTCTCGCGACGGCTCTGGGCACGGCTTTGCGGCCTACCGCGAATCCCAGGCGTGCAAACGCGAGACCATTGGGTCTCGCGATTACGATCAGGTCGGCGTTGGGAAAGCGTTTGCCGGATCGAAAAGCGGCTTGGAAACTTTCCGCATCAAGCAATCGGACGGCGCGTGGGAAATCGAAATCCGTTGGCCGCCTTGTCGAGGAAACAGCAGACCCGGGCCGGGCTGAGCGGGTCAAGTCCTCGTCAATCCCGTGTTGGGTCAGGGGCAGAGGCGGGCGCGGCCTTTGCCACGACGGGCATTGATGACGCGGCGGCCGTTCTTGGTACGCATGCGCGAACGGAAGCCGTGGGTGCGTGCGCGACGGAGGTTGCTGGGCTGGAAGGTGCGCTTCATGGCGGGCCTCGGAAATTCTCTTGAAAAGCGATCAGCGGAACGGGGCGGATCGAAAAAGGGCGGGAATTCTAGGGCCGGTGCCCGTGGCTGTCAAAGAGTGGCCGATTACAGCCCGCTACGAGCGGTCGCTCATGGTGGATCAGCTTGGGCGGATCAGCCTGTGGATAACCAAGCATGCGCGGATTAGTATGGAGGGCTTGGCGCGAAGCGCCAGGCAACTTCACCCAGGACTCGCCTGTTCCAAGGGTGGCACACCTTCCAATCCGCGCGAGTCACCCGTTTTGCACCCACCCCTCTGGCAGCATTGTTTAGGGCGTTTGGAGACCACCCTCTCCGAGCAGCAACTCAACATGTGGATCAGACCGTTGCAAGCCGAGTTGGTGGGAAACACCTTGCATCTGTTTGCGCCAAACCGGTTCGTTCTGGATTGGGTGGCGAAGCATTTCCTTGAGACGATCAACACCATCGCTCACGAGATCGATGGGGGGGATGTGCTTGAGTCCATCGCGCTGGATATCGGCTCGACGCGGAAGACCACGGTGCAAACAGCGGCGAAGAAGGCCCCCGTCGCCACCTCGAATCCACCCCGCCTTGCCGCGGGAGCGAATGTCGATACCGGTATGGAGTCGCAACCGAACCGGACCGGTGTCGGACCCGTGAGTCCAGAGCCTGAGTTGATCGTCTCTGGAGCGGAGGGTCTCAACGAAGCGTTCACCTTTGACGTATTCGTCGAGGGCAAATCCAACCAACTGGCGCGGGCCGCGGCGTTTCAGGTCGGGGAGAACCCGGGACTGGCATACAACCCCTTGTACATCTACGGCGGTGTAGGCCTGGGTAAAACCCATCTGATGCACGCCGCGGGGAACATGATGAGACAGATAGATCCCTCCGCTCGGGTTGCCTACGTCCATTCCGAGGGTTTTGTCGGCGACATGGTGAAAGCGCTCCAACACGGCACGATCGACCAGTTCAAACGCAAATACCGCTCCGTCAACGCTCTGCTCATTGACGACATACAGTTCTTCGCGGGTAAAGAACGTTCCCAGGAGGAGTTCTTTCACACGTTCAACCATCTACTTGAGTCCAATCAACAGGTCATCATGACCTGTGATCGGTTCGCGAAGGAGGTGGACGGGCTGGAGGAGCGTCTTCAGTCCCGCTGCGGCTGGGGATTGACCGTTGCTATTGAACCCCCCGAGCTCGAAACACGCGTGGCCATACTCCAAACCAAGGCGGAGGAGTACGGCATGGAACTGGACAAGGAGATCGCCTTCTTCGTCGCCCAGCGCATCCGTTCAAACGTACGCGAGCTAGAAGGCGCGCTGAAAAGGATCATGGCCAACGCGCGATTCACGGGCCGCGCCATCACCTTGGATTTCACCAAGGAAGCGCTGAGAGACGTTCTGGCGATCCAGGACAAACTGATCACTTTGGAGAACATCCAGAGAACGGTTGCGGAGTACTTCAAGATCCGGGTTTCGGATCTTCACTCCAAGCGTCGGAGCCGGTCAGTAACCCGTCCGCGACAGCTGGCCATGGCCCTGGCGAAAGAACTGACACGCCACAGCCTTCCCGAAATCGGTGACGCTTTCGGTGGCCGTGACCACACCACGGTGCTTCATGCCGTGAGGAAGGTTCGCGAGCTTCGGGAAACCGATGGCTCGTTCAAGGAAGACTATGAGAACCTGTTGAGAACCATGCAAAGTTGATGGGCATAAGCGGTGGATAAACATGGGAACAAATCAGCGCCCTACGGTTTTCCCCATTTCATCCACAGGTAACGACGGCATGAACTCACAGTTTCCAGGATCGGAAAACGTGCGTTAAGCATCTGAAAAATAAACAGAAAGTGGTGTTATCCCCAAACATTCGGGATGCCTATAACAACTACTTTCCTATATATATATCTTTCTCTATTTATTGAGACACCACAGGTCGAACATGAAACTCAGCATTGATCGGGAATCCTTGCTCAAGCCACTTCAACAGGCAGTCGGTGTGGTGGAGAAACGCCAGACCCTCCCGGTGTTATCGAACCTGCTGCTTGAAGCGCGTGGTGATCGTATGGAGATCATCGGGACGGACCTCGAGGTTGAGCTCTCTGCCTCCATGCCGCTGGATACGCCTCTTGAAGGTCAGGTGACCTTGCCTGCTCGTAAGCTCGTTGATATCTGTCGCAGCCTCCCGGAGGGAGCCACGATCGGTCTTGATGTCGATGGGCGGAAGGCGGTCTTGAAATCCGGACGCAGTCGTTTCTCGCTCGCGACTCTTGCCGCCGATGAGTTTCCGAAGGTTGATGACATCGGAACGGTGACCGAGGTGGTGATCAATCAGAGCGACTTCAAACGGATGCTTGAGCGCACCCACTTCGCAATGGCGATTCAGGATGTCCGTTACTACCTCAACGGTATGCTGCTCGAGATCGATCGTGACCATCTGCGTGCGGTTGCGACCGATGGACATCGCTTGGCGATGTGCACGGTTCCGGGCACACATACCGTTGAGGAACGACAACAGGTGATTGTGCCCCGGAAAGCGGTACAGGAGCTCATGCGTCTGCTCGAAACGACCGACGATGAGATCGTCCTCCAACTGGGTACGAATCACGTGCGTGCCCGCCTGGGTAATGTTCAATTTACCAGTAAGATTATTGATGGCCGTTTCCCTGACTATGATCGGGTCGTTCCTCAAGGCGGTGGTCGCGTGATGTCCGCGGATCGGGAGGGCCTTCGCCAGGCGCTGTCCAGGACATCGATCTTGTCCAATGAAAAGTATCGTGGTGTGCGCTTGGCTCTCGCGGCGAACCTTCTCACTGTCCAGGCGCACAATCCGGACCAGGAAGAGGCCGAAGATGAGGTTGAGGTTGTTTATTCGGGCGAGGAGTTCGAGATCGGCTTCAACGTCAACTACCTCTTGGACGCCTTGGGTGTCATGGAAGCTGAAACGGTCGAGGTTTCTTTTAGTGACGCCAACAGTAGTGCTCTTATTTCTGGAGAGGACGACACCGGGTGTCGCAATGTCGTGATGCCGATGAGGTTGTAGGCTGACCAGGTGGTTTCTGGCTTCAGCGTGTTTTACGCGCGAATCCCATGTTGGAGAA
Organism: Gammaproteobacteria bacterium; assembly: GCA_049604855.1. Classification (GTDB taxonomy): domain Bacteria; phylum Pseudomonadota; class Gammaproteobacteria; order JACKNK01; family JACKNK01; genus JBMYTL01. The sequence goes on from JBMYTY010000001.1 coordinate 11,941, forward strand.
ACGGAGGCCTCGGTCTCCGTTTTTTGTTGAGGCGCCTCCTATGAGCCTTAGCAGGATTGTACTTCGTGACTTTCGCAATCTTGTTCACGCTGAGATCGAGCCAGCCCCTGGGCTCAATATTTTCGTCGGGGCGAATGGGGCCGGGAAGACCTCGTTTCTGGAGGCCTTGGTTTGTATGGCCCGGGGCAGGCCTCTCAGGTCTGGGCGCGGTAGCAGTATCGTCCGGGATGGGACGGATAAGGCACATGTGTTCGTGGAGGTCACCACGGACTATTCGAAGCACCGTCTTGGGTTCGAGCGTTCGCGCCACGGGGTGCAATTGCGTTGCGATGGCGAGGCGGTGAGTTCATTCCTCTCTTTGGGGCGGCATCTCCCTGTGCGGTTTTTTGGCCCCGATAGCCAATTGTTGGTTGATGGTGGTCCCGAGCTACGCAGAGGTTTTTTGGATTGGGGTTTGTTTCACGTGGAACATGAGTCGCTGGCGGTGATGACGCGCTACAGGCGCACACTGAAGCAACGCAATAAAATGCTGTACGAAAAAACGGCGAATCTAGACGGCGATCCGTTCGTAGAGGACCTAGGGCGTACAGGTGATCGTTGGACGGAGTTGCGATCGGCCCATGTGCACGGGCTTGAGCAAATGCTTCGGATCGAACCCGACGCCTTGTCCAAACACGGGAAAATTGATCTGCTGTTCAGAAAGGGCTATCCGGACAATTCCCCCCTGGAAACGGTGCTTAGGCGCCAATCTGCGGATGACCAGGAGAAAGGCTTCACCACCGTTGGGGCCCATCGCGCGGACCTCGATGTGCGTGTTGCCGGAAGCGGTCTCAAGGGTCGGATATCGCGTGGCCAACAGAAGATGACCACATACCGCTTGTTGCGAAGCCAGGCCGCTTACCTCGCGAAGAAGACAGGCAAAGAACCAATCCTTCTTGTCGATGACCTTGGATCAGAACTGGATCCGATCTCGAGTCAATCGATTCTCAATGATTTGTGCGTATTGGGTTGGCAGGTCTTTGTAACAGTACTTCCGGGTGCTATCACACCTGAACAACAACCAACCGCGCGTTGGTTCCACGTGGAACAGGCAAGCATCAAGCCGGTGCTATAATCGCCGACCCACAACCAGGGTCTCTCAATGACTGACAACGCTTACGATTCCTCGAATATCAAGGTCCTCAAAGGGCTGGATGCCGTTCGAAAGCGCCCGGGGATGTACATCGGAGACACGGACGATGGGACCGGTCTGCATCATATGGTGTTCGAGGTCGTTGATAACGCAATCGATGAAGCCTTGGCAGGCCATTGCGATGTGATCACGGTAACCATCCACGCGGACAACAGCGTTTCCGTGACTGACGATGGACGAGGCATACCCGTTGATATTCACCCGGAAGAAGGCCGTTCCGCCGCTGAAGTGATCATGACCGTGCTCCATGCCGGCGGGAAATTTGACGACAACTCATACAAGGTGTCGGGTGGCCTGCATGGTGTTGGCGTCTCGGTGGTGAATGCCTTATCGGATCGACTAATCCTGACCATTCACAGGAATGGCAAGCTCCACCGCCAGGAGTACAACATGGGTGAGCCCGTCGCTCCGCTCGCCATCATCGAGGATTCGGATCAAACAGGGACGGAAGTGCGCTTCCATCCCAGCCCACAGACTTTCACGAACATCGATTTCCACTACGACATCCTTGCCAAGCGTCTGCGCGAACTCTCGTTCCTTAACCCAGGCGTGCATATCGAATTGACCGATGAACGGGATGGGCGAAAGGACATTTTCGAGTACGCGGGCGGTATCCAGGCGTTCGTGAGCCACCTCAACCGCAAGAAGACACCAATCCATGACAACGTCTTCCATTTCAGCGCTGAGAAGGATGGTATGCGCGCTGAGGTCGCCATGCAGTGGAATGACGGCTACCAGGAAACCATCTTCTGCTTCACCAACAACATTCCCCAGCGCGACGGAGGCACACATTTATCAGGGTTCCGCGCCGCTTTGACGCGCAGCCTCAATCAGTACATAGAGAAAGAAGGTGTAACCCGAAAGGCGAAAATTTCGACCACCGGTGACGATGCACGCGAGGGATTGACGGCCGTGATCTCGGTAAAGGTTCCAGATCCGAAATTCTCATCTCAGACCAAGGACAAGTTGGTGTCATCGGAGGTGAAGGGCCTGGTGGAGTCCCTGATGGCGGAAAAACTAGGCGACTTCCTCCTCGAAAATCCCAGTGAAGCAAAGATCATCACGTCAAAGATGGTGGAAGCCGCCCGCGCAAGGGAAGCAGCCAGAAAAGCCCGTGAAATGACGCGCCGAAAAGGTGTGCTGGATATCGCGGGCCTGCCAGGGAAGCTAGCTGATTGCCAGGAAAAAGACCCCGCGCAATCTGAACTCTACCTGGTTGAGGGTGATTCGGCGGGTGGATCCGCGAAGCAGGGCCGAGACCGGCGCACCCAGGCCATCCTGCCCCTCAAAGGCAAGATCCTAAACGTGGAAAAGGCCCGTTTCGACAAGATGTTGTCCTCGGCCGAAGTTGGAACCCTGATAACCGCTCTGGGGTGTGGGATCGGCCGGGAGGAGTTCAACATAGAGAAACTGCGTTACCACCGCATCATCATCATGACCGATGCAGATGTTGATGGCTCCCATATCCGAACCCTGTTGCTGACCTTCTTCTATCGGCAAATGCATGAACTTATCGAGCACGGGTACGTGTATATCGCGCAACCCCCGCTCTACAAGGTGAAGAAGGGTAAGCAGGAAACCTACGTCAAAGACGATGGTGAACTGGCGAACTATCTCCTGCAGGTGGCATTGAACGGAGCGGAACTAAGCACGGATTCCGAAAGCGCGCCCATCAGCGAAACGGCACTGGGAACCCTGGCCCAGGATTACCTCAACGCCATGGCGGCCCTGGACCGCCTGAGCCGCCGGGTCGATCGCGAGGTACTCAATGCCATGCTGGACGTGCAGCCCCTGCCGGACTTTGATGCCGATGGACCCGAAATCGATGCACTGACGGATTGGGCCAACGCGATAAACAGTCTTCTGGGGGACTGTCCCGTCGGTACGATTCAGTTCCGCTGTTCCGCGGAGTCCACCGAGAACGGTACCCGTTTCATCATTACGCGTACCGCACATGGGCTCTCGACCAACAGTGCATTGGGCCGGGAGTTCTTCCTCTCAACGGAATTCGGTGTACTCCGCGCCCTGGCGGGAACCTTGTTCGGATTGTTGGGGGACGGTGCGCGAATCCGTCGAGGGGAGAAGAATCGCGAAGTCGCGAATTTCCGAGAGGTCATGGACTTCCTGATGAGCGAAGCCAAGCGCGGTCAGCAGATTCAGCGATACAAGGGTCTGGGTGAGATGAACCCGGAACAGTTGTGGGAAACCACCATGAACCCCGACACCCGACGCATGTTACAGGTGCGAATCGAAGATGCCGTCGCCGCTGACGAGATGTTTACGACCCTGATGGGCGACCAGGTCGAGCCGAGAAGGGATTTCATCGAGAGCAACGCCCTGCTGGCCAGCAACCTGGACGTTTGATCAGCGCGTAGCGCCGCTTTCAAGCTGGATTCAAATCAGAGAGAAAGGGCCCTGAAAGCAGCGCGAACCGACAGGGAATGACCCGGTCAGACATCGCCCTCGAACAACAGCGCGTCCACAAACGCGGACAAATCATCGTAGACCGGTACCCCTAGCAGATGCTCGGGGTTTTCAAGGGTTCGCATGCCTTTGCCCGTTCTCACCAGGAAAGGATCGGCTCCCGCGGCGCGTGCCGCCTGCAGATCCCGAAGGGAATCACCCAGGGCCGGTACACCCTCCAGTGACACGTTGAGACGTCGAGCAACGGAATTGAACATTCCCGGCTTCGGCTTGCGGCATTCGCAGTTGTCATCCGGGCCGTGAGGGCAGAACAACACAGCCTCAATCTCCCCACCCAGGTCGTTCACCATGCGATGCATCTTGTGGTGCATGGCATTGAGTGTGCTCAGGTTGTAATAGCCACGTGAAATCCCGGACTGATTGGTCAGGACGACAACGCGGAAACCGTGTTGTGACAGCCGGGCGATGGCCTCGAGACTGCCTGCAATGGGTTGCCACTCAGCCACCGTGCGTATGTAGTTGTCTGAGTCCTCGTTGATCACCCCGTCACGGTCAAGGAGGATCAGTCGTGACGGATTGGGAGTGAAATCGCCCATGAAATGTTCACCAGTGTCAGCCGAGGCCGTGGATTTAGGGGTGTCATCCAACAAGCCATGCCAAATATACTGTATCAATAAACAGTTTAATCAGACACGGCCGACATCAGCGACCTGCTTGAACAAATCCTGAACCCCGGCGAGAAGCGCCAATCGATTGGCACGAACCCTGGGATCGTCAGCCATCACCATGACATTGTCGAAAAAGGCGTCCACGGGATCTCGTAATCCCGACATCTCCGATAGCGCGGCGCTGTAGTCACCCTTCGCCATCTCCGGCGCGACACGGGCGGAAACCTCGCTGAGTACGTCGTGAAGACTGGACTCCGCCTCCGTGTCGAACAGCGCGACATCCGGTTTCGATGGGATGTCGTCCCCGGATTTGCGCAGGATGTTCGCGATTCGTTTGTTCGCCGCCGCGAGTGCCTCCGCCTCATCCTTCGCTTGAAAGGCGATGACCGCGCCGACCCGACGGTCGAAATCAGCAAGCTCGTCTGGCTCAACGGCGGAAACGGCGTCGAAAACCCCGGGTGATACACCGGCATCGAGGTATAGACCTTTGAGCCGCTCAAGCATGAAGCCGTGAACCTCGGCGACGACGCCGGGCTGAGCTTCCAGCTTGTCTCCCAGCCCCGAAGCGGCTTGCTCAAGAAGCTCCCTGAGAGAAAGGCTCAGCCCGCCCTCTTTGAGAATCCTGAGAGCGCCCAACGCCGCCCGGCGCAAGGCGAAGGGATCCTTGTCGCCCGTGGGTTTCATGCCTATCCCGAAGATACCGACCAAGGTATCCAGGCGTTCCGCGAGCGCGAGCGCCGTCCCGGTCTGGCTTTGCGGTAGCTCATCACCGGAGAAGCGCGGCATGTAGAACTCGTCCAATGCCTGGGCAAGCTCCGGATCCTCTCCATCGCGCAGAGCCTGATACCGGCCCATGATTCCCTGCATTTCCGGAAACTCGTAGACCATGGCCGTCATCAGATCACAGCGCGACAGTCGGCCCGCACGGTCGGCCCGGACGGTATCCGCTCCGAGCTTGCCCGCGATGTATGCGGCGAGTTGCGCGACCCGTTCCGACTTCTCCCCCATGCTCCCGAGCTTGTGCTGGAAGACGACGTGGTCCAACTCCGGAATGAGATCTTCCAGACGTTTCTTGCCGTCTTGCTCCCAGAAGAACATGGCATCCGCAAGTCGGGGACGAACCACGCGTTCATTGCCGGCCCGGATCAGCTCGGGCTTGGGACTATCCACGTTTGCGATGGTGATGAAATAGTTCATCAAGGCGCCATCGCCAGTGAATACCGGAAAGTACTTCTGGTTCTGCTTCATGGTCAGCACCAGCGCCTCGTGGGGCACGGCCAGGAAGCGTTCCTCGAAGGACCCCGCGATCGGTACCGGCCATTCGTTGAGCGCGGTCACCTCATCCAGGAGCTCCTCATCCATGTCCGCGACGCCGCCCAGCTCCGTTGCCGTACGCGCGACCTGGTCCGCGATCAAGGACCGGCGGCGCTCGAAGGATGCGATCACGCGGCCATCGTGCTCCAGACGTTCCGCATAGTCGGCCGGTTGTTCGATCGTGATCTCGCCCGACGCCATGAAGCGGTGTCCGCGGCTGTTACGGCCCGAGGGGGTGTCCAGCAGGGTGCAGGGAACGATCTGGTCGCCATGCAACATGATCAACCAATGGACGGGCCGGACAAACTGGGCCTCTGATGCGCCCCAGCGCATACGTTTCGGTATAGGGAGTTTATTGAGAGCCTGCTCGACAATGTCCCGCAATAGCTCGGCGGCGGATTGCCCCGACTTCTCAACCGTGTAGGCCAGCCACGCTCCCTTGTCGGTCTCGAGGCGCCCGAGTTCCTCCACACCAACACCGCAGGAACGTGCGAAACCCTGCGCCGCCTTGGTGGGCTTGCCGTCGTCGTCGAAGGCAACAGCGACAGCGGGACCCCGGCGCTCCTCGGACCGGTCCGCTTGTCGGCTCTGAAGATCCTTGATCAATAACGCCAGACGGCGGGGGGCGGCGTAGGCACTGATTTCACCGTAAGACAGCCCGGCCTGCTCGAGCCCGCTGACAATGCCGTCCTGCAGTGAGCGGGATAGCTTCGGAAGGGCTTTCGGCGGTAATTCCTCGGTGCCCAGTTCGAACAGAAAATCGGCGTGATCAGCCATGGGCCACCTCCTTTTCACTGGAAAGCATGGGAAAGCCCAGGCGCTCGCGAGCGGCGTAGTAGGCTTCGGCGACACCACGTGCCAGGGTGCGAACACGGAGGATGAAGCGCTGCCGTTCCGTCACCGATATGGCATGCCGGGCGTCGAGGAGGTTGAAGGTGTGCGATGCGCGCAAAACCTGCTCGTAAGCCGGCAGGGGCAGGTCCGCCTCGATCAGCTTGCCTGCCTCGCGCTCACACTGAGCAAACAGGCTGAACAGGAAATCCACGTCCGCGTGCTCGAAGTTGTAGGCGGATTGTTCAACCTCGTTCTGATGGAAAACATCACCGTAGGTGACAGGCCCCTGGGGGCCGACGGTCCAGACCAGGTCATAGACGCTCTCCACACCCTGCAGGTACATGGCGATGCGCTCGAGACCGTAGGTGATTTCGCCGGTCACCGGGCGGCAATCGAGACCACCGACCTGCTGGAAATAGGTGAACTGAGTCACCTCCATACCGTTGAGCCAGACCTCCCAGCCCAAACCCCAGGCACCCAGCGTGGGCGATTCCCAGTTGTCCTCCACGAAGCGGATATCGTGCACCGAGGTATCCAACCCCAACATGCGCAGAGACCCCAGGTACAGGTCCTGAATGTCCGTCGGGTTGGGTTTCATCACCACCTGGTACTGGTAGTAATGCTGAAGACGGTTCGGATTCTCACCGTAGCGCCCGTCGGTCGGCCGCCGGGAGGGTTGAACGTAGGCGGCATTCCAGGGCTCCGGGCCCAGGGATCGGAGAAAGGTTGCGGTATGGAACGTCCCCGCACCCACCTCCATGTCGTAGGGTTGAAGGATGACGCAGCCTTGATCGGCCCAATACTGGTTCAGGGCCATGATGAGCCCTTGAAAGGTGGAGGCGTCCACGGTGCTGGATGACAAGATTCTGACCCGGGTCGTAGTGCGAGTGGGCGCGCAGTATATAACGCTGGGGCGGGACACCGGGCCCACGGCCTTTTCCCCGACACCCGATAGAGGGCACACCGGACGCACCGCCGCCGCATTGGTTTGAACGCTACCGGGCCTTGCACCAGAATGTCGGTTCACCATCGCGTTCCCGCACCTGGGCGCGAAGAAAACGGGCCCTTATTGATGAGCCAAAGGCCGCAATTAAATAAAACAAGGACGGCCCCGATACAGCATCCGAGAGTCAAGAGCCCGGAAGCCCTCGTCGTCATGCCGCGGTCTCATGTTGGACGCGGTGCACCCCGCTGGCTTCTGGTCCTCGTCATCGCGATGCTCGTCGCCGCGCTCATAGGTCAATGGTGGTGGTTCGAATACCAACCACGCACCGTCGACACCGGGGATTCGACTCAGACGGCCCAATCGGCCTCTACGCCCCGGATCGATCAGCCCGCCCCCGTCGAGGTGCCGAAGACACCTGAACCGAAACCCGCACCGGTCGCGAAGACGGAACCCGCTCCCGAGTCCGCGGCGGCGGAAGCCGAACGGGTCGCCCTGCGAAGACAGGCGAATGAGCAACGGCGGAAGGCCACCGACCTTGAGATCAAGCTGCGTGATGTCCAGATGAAGCTGGATGACGCCAATCGGGAAGTCGAGCTTCTTCGCGCCCGTCCGGAGCCCGAAGCGCCGCAAGCCAAGCCACTCGAGTTCGCGCTGGGCGGGGTCGATCCCAGGACCTTCGAAATCGAAAAGGATGGTGGCCAGGTCAAGTACCGGGTACAGCTTGCCCGCGCGCTCACAGCGGGTTCACCCATCGACGATTCACCGGTAAAGATCACGCTCGGGAATGGACCGACGGTGAGTGGCAACATCCGCATGGTGATCGTCCCGCTGGGAAATCGTAACGAACGTATCTACGAACCCGTGGAGGCATGGAAACGGGAGAATGGTTGGCCCATCGATGTGAGCGCGGGCGTGCAGACCATCGAAGGGCGTTTCGAGATGCCCGATTCAGGAATCGATGAGGTCCGCCTGGAGGTCCTGCGCTATGGCCCGGGTAACGGTTACACCCTGATCCGACGGGTCACCCGCTGGCCGGACAAAGACTGAAGCGGAGCGTCGCTGAATCTCAGTCCGAACCCTCGAAGCGGATTCGGATGCGACCCTGGTCCCGCACCAGGAACAGCTGTTTGTAACCGTCGCTGTCATAGTTGTTGGAGCGATAGCTCTGCGCGAATCGGGCGACGTAGAGCTCATCGCCGGAGCCAGCACCATCCGGGTAGCGAAGCAGGTTGAGATTCTCGATCGCCACCTTCTGGAACTCCTTGCGCGAGAAGATGCGTTGTTTGCGATCCGACCAACTGCGCAGATTGTGCCCATCGGCCCAGAAATCCGCGTCGTAGTGCGCGAGATACCGATGGGTATCGAGACTTTCCCAGTCCTGTCTCCAATCCTCGATCGCACCCATCAGCTCAGCGCGGATCGACTGCCACTGACCCGGTGAGACCCAGGTCAGCGCACGTGCGATCACTACCGGCGTCAGGCCCGGTTGGAGGTGGGTGCCCACGGCCACCAGATCAGGATTCGGAAGCACCACGCAACCCTCGCTGGCGAGTGGAGGGCGGCTGTAGGTGTCCTCGTCGGTGCCATGTAGCCAGATGCCGTAGCCGGTCTTGCCCTGTTTGCGATCTAGCGCATTGGGGTAGTTCAGGGTGTAGGCCCCACGGCCATACTTGGACGCGAGTTTGCGATCAGGGATGAACTTGCGGATGAAATACACGCCCTCGGGTGTCTTCAGATCACCGCGTATCTGTTTGTCACCCTGCGCGCGCCCCGTGCTGATGTAGTAATCGGCGACCCGCAGCGGGACGCCTTCGTGGTCGCGTTTGAACAGGTAGAGCCGGTTCTCGCTTTTGTCGACCAGAACTGCGTGTTGCGTTGCTTCGCCAAGATTGAGCAGTTCCACGGGGAGGCGATCGCCGATGCCCGGTGCCTGGCGCGCGCGGATCCGTTGCATGGCTTCGTGGACAAGTCCCTGGAGTGAGCCATCGGAGGATAGGCCCTGGGCATCGGAGCTCGCGCCGATATCCGCGAAACGACCCGCCTTGGCCAAGAGCAGATCACCCTTCACCAATCGTGCGAGCCGGAAATTCGGATGGTGGCTCAACAGGTCATCGACTTCGTTCAGCGCCGCATCGACACCGTTGACCTTCAGCGCATGGAGGGCGCGCAGGAGGTGATCTTCCGGCTTGCGCTCCAGGTGGCGTGCGCCTTCCACCGCGCCGGCCATGGCCGAGGCGCTGGGTGCGGACCAGGCGGATACCGTCGCCATGGCCAACAACAGACCGAGTACCAGTTGTTTGTGCATCGTCAGTCTCATCGCTCGACCCGTTCCGAAACGATACGCCATTCGCTGTTCTCCAGCCCCAATTCAAAAACCTTGGTCACGGTCGAATGAAACCGATCTGAACGGTAATCCTGCTCGACGCGCACGCGCAGGCGATCGTTGCCAAGCCGTTGAACCCGGAAGCGATCCAGTTCCACACGTATGCTCTTCGGCTTGCTCAAGCGCTTGCGTCGAAGCTCAGCCCATGCCGCCCGATTGCCTTTTGGCGCCTTGAAATCCGTACCGTAGAAACTGAGGTAACTGTCCACATCCTGGGTACTCCAGGCAGCTGCCCAGGCTTCAAGGGTGCCGATGGCCTCGGAATCACGATTGACCTTCGGGGCGGGCTTTGTCTCTGGTTCGGGAGTGGCCTTCGACGGGCTTGCCGGAACATCCAGGCGCGCCAGGGGAAGAGAGTCGGAGAGGACCGACGCGGATTCGGCTTGATCAGATACGGCCGTTACCGGCGCGCCCGTCTCCGTAGCGGCTCCGGCCCGGTTTTCGCCTTCCGTGCTCGCGTCGGGCGCAACCGGCTCGGGCGTGCTGACCGGGGGCAGAGAGGTCAGTGTTGGGTCCGATCCGCTGTTCGCCGCGAACTCATTGCTCGGTACCGACATCACGGGTTCGGCCGCAGTGGCGACGGGGGCCGGGACCCTGGGCTCGGGACGGGTATCCGGGACAGGGTCGATGGGTGCGGAGAGCTCCGGCTGAACGCGGGCAATACTGATCTTGTTGGAAAGAATCGGATCGTGAACTGACGCCTCCGGGCGGGTGTCATGCTCCGGTGGCAGGCGCAACTTCGATACCCGCATGTCCGACGAATCCACGGAATCGGGAAAAGGCGGGCGGGTGCGGGCGGGACGGTCCGCCTCTCCGGCTGCATCCCTCGAACCGCTTACCGGGGGCTCAGGCGTGGGCTCCTGCGCTTGGACCGCCGCGGCTCTCGACCGGGGAGTTGGCGCGGTTTGCTCCATGGCCACGACTATGGGAGCCACCTCAATCGTCGCCACCTTTCCAGTCTCGTCCTGGATGGCGGGAACCGGGCGTGGTGATGGCTGCGCGCCGGTCCGTGGCGCACCGCGCCGCTGATCGGGTCCCATGGCGAGGATCGGGGAAAGCGTTGGGCGGTCCGTCTTGCGTTTCACGTCCAGGGCTTTCGCGTACTCCGCCCGGGCCTGGGCCTCGAACAGCGCGTTCAGGTTGCCGTACAGGGTGGCGAACTGGGGGTTAGCGGAGATCGCGCGCTCCAGGGTGGTACGGGCCTTGTCCAGATCTCCCCGGCGGGCATGGATGCGCGCGAGGTTGTTGTAAGGCGCGGGCGCAGCGGGAAACTCATTGATCAGCGATTCCAGCCGCGTGATCGCCTCCCGTGATCGCCCGGCCGCATCCAGGGTCAGGGCGTGCAGAAGGCGGAACTGGGCCGAACCCGGATCCGCCTTGAGTTCATCCTTGATGATGCGCAGCGCCTGCGCGTGATCACCCCGCTCAAGGGCCAGGCGCGCATCCGATGCCGCATCCGCCAGTGACCCGCCCGAAGCCAGGGCGAACGTGATCGCTGCCGCGGTGCGCGACAGGATCGGCGATATGAGGAACGTCGAAGGGGCTGGCATCAGGAATATGGAGTGAAGGGGGTGCCGGTGGTGTGAAACAAGGCACCCGACGGTCAGCTACGCCTGTGGCACCGGCCCCATGGGCCCGATTCTGCGCTGTGATCGCGGCGCGTTCAATGTCGAAAGATCAGTAAAATCAATCACGAAGGACAAAAACCCGGATTTTGCATTAACCCTGATTCGGGAAAAGCCTGCTCTATGCGCACGCCCCATGGCGGCGGCCCCCGGTGTATGCGTGTCCGACCCGGAGCAGGTTCATGATCGCGACACACTGCTAACATGACCGGTCCGTCCTTTTGCCAGCGTTCCCTGACCGATGACCCAGCCCCGAAAAGCCCTTTCCCTAATATCCGGGGGCCTTGATTCACTGCTCGCGACCAAGGTGATCATGGAACAGGGCATCCACGTGGAAGGGGTCAATTTTTATACGGGTTTCTGCGTGGAGGGCCATACCCACGCGATCCGCAAAAAGGATCAGGGCAAGGCGAAGCGCAACAACGCGTTGTGGGTCGCCGAGATGCTCGGCATCAAGTTGCACATCGTCGATATCGTGGATGAGTACAAGGATGTGGTCATCAACCCCCAGCACGGCTATGGAGCGAACCTCAACCCCTGTCTGGACTGCAAGATCTTCATGGTGTCCAAGGCCGTCCAGCGCTTGGAGGATTGGGATTTCGATTTCATCATCACCGGGGAGGTCATCGGCCAACGGCCCAAGTCCCAACGCAAGGCCACCATGCCGGTGATCGCGGATGAGTCCGGTGCCCATGATCGCTTGCTACGCCCCTTGTGCGCCCGCAACCTGGCACCGACCCTACCCGAGCGCGAGGGCTGGGTGGATCGGGAGCGGCTGTACGATTTTTCCGGTCGCTCGCGGAAACCACAGATGGCCCTGGCCGCCGAGTTCGGGATCGAGGACTACGCGCAACCCGCCGGGGGCTGTTGCTTTCTCACCGATCCCAACTATTCCAACAAGTTGGCCGACTTGTGGGAAAACCGGGGTGAGCGGCGCTACGAACTGGACGACATCATGTTGCTCAAGGTGGGACGCCACCTGCGGCCCCGTCCCAACTTCAAGATCATCCTGGGGCGCGAGGAGGGCGAGAACCGGTTCCTGGAAGGGTATCGGAAGCAGTTCGTACACCTCTTGCCCGCCAGTCACGCCGGGCCGCTGACGCTCATCGACGGACAGGACCTGACCGAAGCTGACCTTCACCAGGCCGCGCGCACCGCGGCGCGTTTCACCCAGGGCCGTGATGCGTCGCAAGTGGAGTTCATCCTCAAGGACCCCCATGAAGGGACAGAGAAAACATTGACGGTCGTACCCCTGAGCAGCGATGAGATCCCAAAGGAGTGGTACCTGTGAAAGATGCCGAACTCCGGGTTGATGCCCGTCGCTTGCTTTGCCCCATGCCGGTGATCCGTGCCCAGGACGCGATCGCTCCCCTGGAGAAGGGTAGCCGCGTGCGTGTCATCGCCACGGACCCGGGCGTGCTCAATGACATTCCGGCCTGGTGCCGGATCAATGGTCACACCGTGCTGTCCAGTGAGCAGGACGAGCTTGAGATAGAGATCCTGATCGAAGTGGGCTGATCGCCACCACGCGCCGCGGGGAAACGGCTCAGTCCATCATCCCCGGCGCATGAAGATCGGTCAGCGGCCAGCGCGGATGGGCCTCGATGGCTTCGCCCACCTGCTCGCCCGCCGACAGTCTCAATGCCCCGGCAAACGCGATCATGGCGCCATTGTCCGTGCAGAACTCCGTACGCGGGTAATAGAGGTGTCCGCCGTAGTCGTCCGCCAGCGCGGACAGGCGTTCGCGCAGACGCCGGTTGGCCCCCACGCCACCCGCGATCACCAGTTCCGTGAGCTCCGTCTTCTCCATGGCGCGCCGGCACTTGATGGCCATGACATCGACGACGGCGTCCTCAAAGGCGCGGGCGATATCCGCCTTGTCCTGATCATTGCCCGCCGTCGAGGCCAGGGTGTTGAGGGCGAATGTCTTCAGACCCGAGAAACTCAGATCCAGTCCCGGACGGTCCGTCATGGGCCGCGGGAATCGGAACCGCTTCGGGTCGCCATCCAGGGCCAGGCGTGCCAGCTCGGGTCCACCCGGGTAGCCCAGCCCCAGGAGCTTGGCGGTCTTGTCGAAGGCCTCCCCGACGGCATCATCGAGGGTGTCTCCCAATATCTCGTATCGCCCGACACCCCGGACCGCCACGATCATGCTGTGCCCCCCGGATACCAGCAGGGCGAGAAAGGGAAACTCCGGTGCCGGGTCTTCCAGGAGCGGGGCCAATACATGGCCTTCCATGTGGTGGACGGCCACCGCGGGTACCCCCAGTGACCAGGCCAGGGCCCGGCCGAGGGAAGCGCCTGTCAGCAGGGCGCCGACCAGGCCGGGACCCGCGGTGTAGGCCACACCGCTCAGCTCAGCGCGCGACACTCCGGTGGATCTGAGCAGCTCATCGATCAGCGGTGTGAGTTTGCGGATGTGGTCGCGGGAGGCCAGTTCAGGCACCACGCCGCCGTACTCCGAGTGGATCGCCTGCGTGTAGACGCGGTGCCCGAGAAGGCCGCGCTCGGTGTCGAAGAGCGCGGTGCCGGTTTCGTCGCAGGAGGTTTCGATGCCTAGGGTGATGGTTCGGGTCAACGTGGGATTCAACGGTAGCTGCGGGGAATGGGCCGGGGAGCGTGGCGGGGGGCTCGCGGACCACGGCCGTGTGGGAACCGGCGTGATTGCCGGGTACGACGTACAAATTGTAACGATGGAAGGCGGAGACGAAATCCGCGGCGGGCCCTTTGCATTGACCGCCCGACACCATTAGAATTTGCGCCCTTTTTTCAGTCCGACCCGCGCCGAAAACCACTTCCGGCGAGAACAAACCAGAGACCCGCTCTACATGCCCAGCGTCAAAATCCGCGAAAACGAGCCCTTCGAGGTCGCTCTGCGCCGCTTCAAGCGTTCCTGTGAGAAGGCCGGCATCATGAC
>JBMYTY010000002.1:0-21924 GCA_049604855.1 Gammaproteobacteria bacterium
GGGCATGCAGGGGGAAGTCGATATCCAGAATCCGGCCCTGACTGTGGGCCGTGAAAGGCAACGACTGGTGGGTGCGATGGGGCATGTTTGATCGGGGTCTACGGCAAAGGGTAGGCGTGCTCGGTAGCACCGCACGGACCCTATCCAATCAAGGCCACAGCTCTGCCCAACCCGGGTCAGGGGAAAACCGTGACCGACCGTCAGGTTTTCTTACACTCAGCACATCACCCCGGACCAACACTCTTTGGAATCAAGAACATAAGAAACAGGCTCGATATTTGCTTTACCGTTTCAGGTACATCCCGTGGAAAATCCCCATGAAACGTCAGCTCTCCAAGGTCGCCACCCTGCTGCTCTCCGGTCTGCTCGCCTCCAGCGCCCAGGCCTTCGAGTTCGATTTCCAGAACATTGCCGATACGGAAGGTGAAGCGGGCTACGCGGCCTACGTGCGCAGCGACGGCGGCGTGCAGGTCACCGCCACCGGTAGCGATCTGGCCAACATCGGCAACAGCCCCAATTACTACGCCTATCTCGACGCGGGCAATGCCGGCTTGGGCGTGTGCAAGGTTCTGACCAGCAACGACCAGTGTTCGCCCTCCAGCGATGACAACGTCACCCTGGACGAGGCCCTGACCCTGGCCTTCGATCAGCAGGTGGTCATCAACGAGGTGCGCTTCCGCAACGCCAACCATGGGACGACATTCAACGGAGATATCGACATCTCCACGGACGGCGGCTCCAGTTTCATGACCATAGGCCTCTCGCATCTGTATTCCACCCCGCTGGTCGGCACCAGTTTCGTCTTCGCCTACAACTCGGCGAATGGTGACCAGTTCTATATCGAGACCATCGGTGGCGAAATCTCCGCGACCGGCGTCGCGGCCCCGGGCAGCCTGCTGCTGACCGGCTCCCTGCTCGGCTTCGCGGCCCGGCGGCGGCGCATGCGCTGATCCGCATCACCGCCCCACCCGCCAAAACCCCGGTTATCCTTGCCGGGGTTTTTTCTTGGAGCCGTCCCTGAACGACGCGGGAGATGGAGGCCATCATGAGCAAGCAGACCCAATGTCCGCGTTGCGGACGGCCGTTTATCTGTCAGCGTGACGACATCAAGCGCTGCGACTGCGCATCGGTGAATGTCCCCGGCGCGTTGCTGGAGCAGATTCGCGACCGTTTTGACGGCTGCCTGTGCATTTCCTGTCTCACCACCCTGAAAGCGGAGCAAAGGCGGGTGGACGACGAACGTTCAGCAACATCGGGCGGCAGCAAGATCCCCCCGCCGTATCATCTGCGCACGCCGACGCGGGGGCGTTGAGCCGCCCGCTCAGCCTTCAGGCTCGGCCACCAGGGTGTCGATGCGCTCCAGCACCTCGGGAGCCATCCAATCGATGGCGCTGTTGACCGCCATCCGCACCCGCCCCTGCCGGTCCAGCACGAAACTGGACGGAAACCCGAACACCTTCCAACGAGCCGCCACCGCACCATCGGGATCGAGCAACACGGGGAAATCCACGGCCACCTCGTCCATGAACGACGCGATCCGCTCGGCGTCCTCCTTGAAGTTGACCGACACCAGGGCCACGTCCTCCTCCCCAAATCGGCGTGAAAGCTCGTTCATGGAGGGAATCTCCTCCACGCAGGGCGGACACCAGGTCGCCCAGAAGTTGAGCACCACCACTTTGCCCCGGTACGCGGCCAGGCTGACCTCGCGGCCCCGGCCGTCGCGCAGGGTGAAGGAGTCCGCGGCTTGCGTGCCGTTCACGTCCACCAGACCGCGTATGGGCCGGGCCGGTGCGTCGGGATCGACGGGCAACGCGGGCGCATCGGCGGGGACACCCAAGGCGTCCAGGCGGCGCAGCGTGGCTTCCAGTTGGGCGGGATGGGCCGCAATGGCCGACGCGTCATGGGGATCGTGGTCGTGAGGGTCATCCGGGTCGTGCAGAAACCACCAGTCGCGCACCCTCGGCACCATGCGCTGATAGGCCGGCGCACCCCCATCCCAGAGCGCCTGCATGATCCGCCCGATACGATCGGTATGGACTCCCGCCTCGGGCTGGAAGACCTCCACCGGCACGTTGACCGCGTAGGCCTCGGGTAACACTACCGGCTCCGTCCCCGCCAGGGGTGCGGTATCGAACAGGTTGGGCCAGTGCAGGACCATGCCCGCGAAAGCCTGATCCGACAGCCCCCTCCGCTGCCACAAGCGCACACCCCTGATGGCCGCCAGGGCCAGGCGATCGCTGGCCACGATGGCAACGCTCTTACCCGAATCCGTGACGGCATGATCGAGCAGCGCGGCGACACCCGCGCCGTCCAGGGCCATGACGTTTCGGGTGGTGTGTTCCTGGAAGTACGAGCTCAGCAGGTTGCAGGTCCAGACCTCGATTCCCAGGCCCTGCAAGCCGGTCAACAGGCGTTCAAAGCCCGGCCTCGGCTCCGGCAGTTGTTCCAGCCAGATCACCAGAAGATCGCCATTCGCGGGCATCACGCGCACGCTCAGCTCCCGCGTTTCGTCCACGGGCAGGATTAGCTCCTCCGCCTGCACCACCTGCAACGACGCCAGGCCCAACACCATGCCTGCCCACGCCCGCCCCAGGAGCCGCGGACACAGGCGGCGGCCAAGCCGCGCCGCGGCCGCGATGGCCGCCCTCAAGCCTCCGGGCCCCGCCGGAACGAGGTGCCCTTGCAGCCCGGGCAGGGGGGAATGTGACTGACCCGGTGAAAGTGCAGTTCCTTGCCACAGTGCTCGCAGACCAGGGCGCCCGGACCAGTCACCTCGCCGGTCTTCCAGACACCGACCGCGCGCGCCTCCTCCGCCAACTCGCGCAGCCGCAGGGCCGTCTGGTCCGCCAAGGCGGCGAACATATCCAGAAGGCGGTTCTCAATCAGCTCCACATCGAATCGGAACCAGGCGCGCAGGTCCTCGCGGTCGCGTTCCAGGTGCTCGGCCGCGTCGTGCATATCGCGCTCCAGCCACACGCGTACCCGCTCGGTTTCGTCGCGGGTGAACTCGCCCACTTCAACCATGGTGTCCGCCGCGTGGCGCAGTGCGTCGCGCAGCACCGGAAACGACCGTTCCTCGGTGGTGACGAGCAGGCCGTGGGCCCGTTCCATCATGTCTTCGTAGGCCTCAGTGAGGCGTTTCATCATTTCTGTTTGGTTATCGCTCATATTCCGGTCCTCCGCCTCGATGGGGGCGGTGTCGCGGACACCACCCCATGGCTGCAGTTTGCGCTTGCCGCCCCGGGAAGCCAAAGGGCCTTGGCGGCATCAGGGGCGCATGACGCGCGCATCCTGCCTAACCCTATACCCCAATCGGGTTTCCACGGATGAAGCGTACTGGATTAGACTGATGATCTATGGCGCGCCGTGGTCCATTCGGGACAATAACGGTTCCGAGCCCCACGAGCGTGGGCCTGAACGTACGGGACGTCTTCAGACCACGGGACCTACACCTTTGGAAGTCCCCACCACGCCCGACCCCCTGAACCCCCCAGGCGAGTAGCAGGATCAGCACCCACGGGGCGTCACCAGGTCGGGGCCTTTGAATTATTCCGGAATCTCCTGATTCACCTCAGCGCGGCATGCGCGCCACGCCAGGCCCATGACCCCGGCCGAATCAGGATTTCCATAACGTGCGGGGGACACGTTCGGTAAATGGCTAGCGCGTCCAGACCACTCACGGGACTGCGTCCGGTTTTCGGATTGCTGCTGCTGTTCTGCGTCGGCATTGCGTGGTTCGACTGGGCGCAGTTGCGCTCCATCGAGACCGGCTTGCGCAGCGCACAGGGCCACCAGGACGCGGCGTTCGGCCATCTTTACCAGATGGACGCGGCGCTGAATTCGCGCGGGCTGCTGCTCTGGCGCATTGCCTCCGAGCGTGACCAAAAGCTTCGCGAGCAGTTAAAGACGGGGTTCATCAGGGAGGCGGAGCTATTCCATCAGGCACACACGGCCTTCTCGTCCTTGGCTCAGGGCCAGGACGAGACGGAACTGAGCAAGCGCCTGCTGGCCGGATTCATCACCCTCGACAAAAGCATGCAAGCCGTACTCGAGTCCGCGACCGAGGGCGGCATGGAGTTCGCCCGCGTCGCCCTGCTGAACATCGGCGACGCACCACAACGCAATCTCCAGGAACTGATTTCCGAACTGCAAAGGCTGGAAAACAGCCGGGTATCCGCCGCCATCATGGAGGCCGCGGAGGCCTCGCAGGCGACACGCCAACTGACCGTCGCCTTCGCCGGGTCCGCGTTGATCCTCGGCTTGATCCTCGCGGTACTTGCCATCGGCGCCCAGACCCGCATCCATGCCACCCTGGAACGGGCCCGTCGCGCCGCCATGAACAGCGCCGAGGCGCGCAGCCGCTTCCTGGCCAACATGAGCCATGAGATCCGTACCCCGCTGAACGCCATCGTGGGACTGGTCGACGTCATGCAGGCCCGACACAAGGAACCCATGCTTCAGGAAGAACTGCGCATGTTGCATACCAGCAGCAACGCTCTGGCGACGCTGCTGGACGACGTACTCGATCTGTCCAAGGTCGATTCAGGTCACATGGAGCTGGGCTCGGAGCCCTTCAGCCTGCGCGAGGTGGTCCACGAAGCGCTCGAACTCAGAGCCGCCACCGCGTACGTGAAAGGCGTCGAGCTGTGTTCCTCGGTGGAACAGGCCATACCGGACATCCTCATCGGCGACCGCGGACGCCTACGCCAGGTTCTCGTCAACCTGGTGGGTAATGCCGTGAAGTTCACGGATCGAGGTGAGATCGGCATCCGGGTGCAGGCGGAACCCCTCTACGACGGCAGTCATTGGCGTGTCCGCTTCGAGGTATGGGACACCGGAATCGGCATCGCGCCGGACAAGCAGGAACACCTGTTCGAACCGTTCGTCCAGGAGGATCGCAACACCAGCCAACGCTACGGCGGTACCGGGCTGGGCCTGACCATCAGTCGACAACTGGTCGAACTCATGGGAGGCCATATCGGTGTGGAAAGCCGCCAGGGCGCGGGCTCGAGGTTCTACTTCGAGATCGTCCAGCGGCGTAAGTCGAAACAACCCGTGCCGGTGCCACCGCCCATCCTCGATGCCCTGAACATCACGCGGATTTACGTCTTCGTACCCAATGCGACCAACCGCCAGGCGCTGGCCCAGCGCCTGACCGCATGGGGCGTTCCCTTCGAGCCCTGCGTGCACGCCAAGTCCCTGGCGCGCGCGCTCAGCGAACACCCCGATGCCATCGGAATCGGTGATGTCGGCGCCAGCCAGCAGACGGCACAAACCCTGTTGGATGCGTTCTCGGACCGGTCCGAACCGGCCCTGCGCTGCATCCTGCTCACCGGCCCGGGCCAGATCAATGACGACGACCTGTCCACCTTCGGCGGCCACACCCTGAAACCCCTCGCCCCGGAAGCACTCAGCGCGGCCCTCGCCCAGTTACTCGTTCCCGCGATTGACGACGCCACCCCATCGGTCACCCCGGACAGCGCGCGCCAGGACGATGACGGGCCCTCGGTTCTCGTCGTTGAAGACAGTGACGTCAATGCCCGCGTCACCCTCGCCATGCTCGAACAACTGGGCATACACGCCGACCTCGCGGAGACCGGTGAGGACGCGCTGCGAGCCTGTAAGGACAAGGATTACGACCTGATCCTCATGGACGTGCATCTGCCCGGAATCGATGGCGTGGAGACCTCGCGGAGAATCCTCAACTGCCCCGGCAACGCGCCCTGCATCGTCGCCCTAACGGCTTCCCTGTTGCCGGGCGACCAGGAAAAATTCGCGGCCATGGGCGTCACCCGTTCGTTGAGCAAACCGGTCCGACTCGATGCCCTGCACCATGTCATCGATGGCCTGTCGATCAAATCGGACGAGCCCCCAGCCGCGTCAGGCCGGGAACCCCGTGGCGCAAGAAACGCAGCCCCCGCCGCAGCGGCCGGTTCCGCCGTACCGACCACGGCCGCGGAGCCTTCGGCGGAGCTCCTGCACATCTTTCGCACCGAGTCCCGGGCACGCATGGACAGCCTCGCAAGGGCCCTGGAAAATGGCGATGTGGAAGCGGCCGGTCGCCACGCCCACACCCTCAAATCCATCAGCCGCACGGTCAGTGCCCACGGTTTCGCGGAGCTCATGGCCACCATGGAAGCCCTGGCGAACCGGGGCCAATTGGATGCCATGCGGGAAACCGGCTCCGGTGCGGAAGCGGTCTACGCGGACGCGCTGGACACCCTGGGCGGCCCCCGCCCCCTGGACGAACCGGGCGCAGCCTGACCCTCCCGCGCGGGGCACCCGGGAAGGACCCGGCGGAACCTGCCCCCATGGACGCCGCTTTCAGCGTTCAGGACCCTCCCGGTCCGTTTCATCGTTCCGTGACAACAAGGCTTGCAGAATATGCCCGGCCTGAATCAGGCCGAAAACCGCCGGCATGTACGAGATGGTCCCGTTTACCGTGGCGCTGTGCACACCATTCGCATCGCTGTCCGCCAGCCCGCTTCTCGGCGCTTCGTCGGAGAACACCACCGGCAGGCGTGGCGCACGCCCCATGGCCTTGAGCCGTCGGCGCAGGGCACGTGCCAGGCCATCACCATGGGTCTGGTTCAGGCGCGCCACGCCAACACGGGTCGGGTCCATGCGCCCGGCTGACCCCATGCACGCGATCACGGCCGTATTGCTGTCCAGGCAGGCCGCCAGCAGTGCGGCCTTCGCATCCACCGTATCGATGCAGTCGGCAACGAAATCGTAAGGCCCCGCGCGCAGTAGATCCGCGGCGTTGTGCCGGTCGATACGCCGTTCCAGGCAGCGCACCTCGAGCTCCGGATTGATGTCGGCGATGCGTTCAGCCATGACCGCCACCTTGCTTCGACCCAGGGTGGAGCCCAAAGCAATGATCTGGCGATTCAGATTCGATGCCGCCACGCGGTCGTCATCCACCAGGGTCAGAGTCCCGACGCCCGCCCGGGCCAGGGCCTCGGCCACGTGTCCGCCGACCCCGCCCAGTCCGGCTACGAGCACATGACGCCCCGCGAGATTGACCATGCCCTCACGACCGATGAGCAATTCGGTCCGGGCGCAGGCCTTATCCGACATGGTCACTCCCCGCCGGGCCATCCGGCAGCCGGAACAGGCGACGCGCATTCCCAGCCGTACATGCCGCCACCTCGTCCTCATCCATATCACGCAGGCGGGCGATCTCCCGCACCACATCGCGCACATGGACCGGCTCGTTCAGGGCGCCCGGGCGTGCCGGGCCGGGCTGATCGGGCGCATCGGTTTCCACTACGATATGTTCCAGGGGCAATGTGCTCACCACCCGCCTCAGGCGTCGGGCACGCTCGAAGGCGATGACATTGCCAATGCCGATCACCGCCCCCAGGTCCACCAACCGGTAGGCCTGTTGTTCACTGCCCGAAAACGAATGCACATCCGCCCGCACGCCGGGGTAGCGGCGCAATACGCCAATCACATCGTCGACGGCCTTGCGTGCATGCACGATCACCGGCAATCCCAGGTCCCGGGCCAGAGCCACCTGGGCCTCGAACAACACGCGCTGTCGCTCCCGGTCCAGGCCGGGGACATGATGGTCCAAGCCACATTCACCCACCGCCACCGCACCGCAATCCCGCAGCCATGCGCCCAGGGCATCGATATCCGCATCCCGGTGATGGTCCGTGAAATAGGGATGCAGGCCGTAGGCCGGATACAAGCCCATGCCCGTGGGCGCACGGGCACAGCAATCCCGGGTTCGTTGCCACGAACGCGCATCGACCGCGGGCACGACGATGGCGCGCACCCCCACCGCACGGGCCCGTTCCAGGGCCGCGTCCCGGAGCGGGTCGAGGCGAGGGTCGTCAAGGTGACAATGGCTGTCGACAAGTTCCATGGGGCGGATTATGGCGCGAATTGACCGCACTGCCCGAGCGCCTGCATTCGCGGCCGACGCCTCCCCGAACCTTTGCGTCTTGATCATCGGCCCGGGAAGGGCCAATGTCCCCTCCCTGATTTCAACCCAGCAGTGCAGAACGAGAAGAGCCATGGCCAAATCCTGGAGCAAACCGCCGGAGATGCAGATCGATCCGGCCAAGCGTTACACCGCCAATATCAAGACCACCAAGGGCGAGATCGTGGTCGAGTTCGCCCCTGAGCACGCCCCCCGCTCGGTCAACAATTTCGTATTCCTCGCTCGCGAGGGCTTCTACGACGGGGTGATCTTCCACCGCGTCATCCCCAACTTCGTGATCCAGGGCGGTGACCCGACCGGCAGCGGCCGCGGCGGTCCGGGCTACGTCTTTGACTGCGAGACCAAGGGCAATCCGCTCAAACACGGAACCCATGTGCTGTCCATGGCCCACGCCGGCCCCAACACGAATGGCAGCCAGTTCTTCATCACCCACAGCCCACAGCCGCATCTCGATGGCTTGCACACGGTGTTCGGCAAGGTGATCGAAGGTGGCGACGTGGTCGACGCCATCAAGGAAGGCGACGCCATGGAGACGGTCACCATCACCGAGGAGTGATCCTTCCGGTGGCGCTCCGCCCCGACCCGCGGGGCGCCGCCATGGCGCAATGACTCGGGCGGAGTTGGCGTTCGCGCCCGCCGGACCCCGGCGACCCCGGGCACGCGCGCACCGCCCACCCGCAGACCCCGAGCCGATTAATAGCTCTTCGCGAGAAACTGACCGTGAGCGACAACCCCGAAGACCTGTTTGAACAGGGCGAAACCAAGCTCGAGAAAAAATTCAATCGCGTGCTGACGCCGTTCGAGGAGTTCATCCACGACGAGACAGCCGGTGGCATCGTGCTCATGGTCTGCACGGTGATTGCACTGGTCCTGGCGAACAGCCCGCTGGCGGGTGCCTATCAGCACATCCTGCATACGCCCATCGCGTTCTCGGTGGGCGACTGGACGCTTGAACATACGCTGCACCACTGGATCAACGACGGCCTCATGGCCCTGTTCTTCTTCCTGGTCGGCCTGGAGATCAAACGCGAGGTCCTGGTGGGCGAACTGGCGCGACCTCAGCAGGCCATGCTCCCCATCATCGCCGCCCTGGGCGGCATGATCGTTCCGGCCCTGTTCTACACCGCCGTCAACGCCGGTGGCCCCGCCGCCCACGGCTGGGGCATCCCCATGGCCACGGATATCGCGTTCGCGGTAGGCATCATGGTTCTGCTCGGCAAACGGGTTCCACCCAGCCTGTTCACGTTCCTGGTGGCCCTGGCCATTGTGGATGACCTGGGCGCGGTGGCCGTCATCGCCGTCTTCTACACCGAGACGCTGGTCTACGACGCCCTGTTCGCGGCCCTGGCCATGCTCGGACTGTTGGTCTTCCTCAACCTCCTGGGCGTACGCAAGCCCCTGCCCTACGCCATCGTCGGCATCCTCATGTGGCTGGCCATGCTCAAGTCCGGTGTGCATGCGACGGTGGCCGGTGTGCTTACCGCCTGGACCATTCCGGCGAAGAGCAAATTCAACCCCGAAACCTTCGCCCGGCTGATGCAGAAACTGGTCTCCCGCTACAACGAGGCCCGCGCCAAGACCCGCGCCGGTGACCAGGCCTGCATGATCGCGGATCAACAGCATCGCCGGGGCATCGTCCAGTCCCTGGAAAACGGTGTTCACCTCATGGAGACACCGCTGCAAAGGCTGGAGCACATGTACCACCTGCCCGTGGCCTTCATCATCATTCCCCTGTTCGCGCTCGCCAACGCCGGCATTCCCATCGAGTTCAGCAAGATCGGCGAGGCCGTCGCCCATCCCGCCGCCCTCGGCGTGATTCTCGGCCTGGTACTGGGCAAGGTCATCGGGATCGCGGGCTGCGCCCTGTTGGCGGTCAAGCTCGGGTTCGGCCAGATGCCGCAGGGGGCGAACGCCAAACACATCATCGGTGCCGGTCTGCTGGGCGGCGTGGGCTTCACCATGTCGATCTTCATCGCCGAACTGGGCTTCCCCGGCCATCCGGAACTGCTGCTCATGGCCAAGACCGGCATCCTGTTTGCCTCACTGATCGCCGGTGTGGCGGGCTATCTGTTCCTTCGCTCGGTAGCCACACCCACGCGCTGACACAGGGAGGGAGCGCCTGTTCGCGTCGCCCGGAAGGCACACCGCTCACGATCCATGTAGTCCGGCACGGTGTGCCGGATCGGGCCCGCCTCCCGCTATCGAGACCATAAAAAAAGCGCCCCCGAAGGAGCGCTTTCGCGAATGCACCGCACGGTGCTTCGGACGGTCTCAGTTCGCGGGCTGAGCCGGGGCCGCCGGCGCGGCGGGTGCAACCGGACCCATGTAACCGCCGTAGGGGTAGCCGTAGCCGCCGTACGGTACGCCGTAACCCCCATAAGGGACGCCGTAGCCGCCGTAGGGGTAGCCGTAACCACCGTAGGGGTAGCCGCCGCCATAGTAAGGCCCGCCGCCCCAAGGGCCCCAACCACCGTTGTCACCCCACCAGGCGGAGGCGGTGGAGGAAATACCCACGGCGGCGGTGGCCAGGGCCGCGGCGGCCAGCAATTTGGAAAATTTCGTCATAGTGATACCTCCCTTCTTGGGGGCTGATTCGTTTCGTATGAGTCCACGCGACCCGACGGGCTGTGCCCCGGGCCGACACGCCCGGATGTTTATATGCAAGCTTTCGGTGACGCGTTTTGATTTCACGCAAGAGGCCCGGGATGCAGCCATAGGGGAAAGCCCAAGGGAGACAGGGGGCTACCCGGCGCAGTCGCCTCCACGCCCGGTACGGGTGCACCTGCGACGATTCGTCACGGGGATTTTGATTTTTCCCTGTTCCTGCCGGACACTTGCGCGCCGCCCGGCTCGGCGATCACGCGAGACGACCCGCACGCGAACAACGATCCACCGGCCCCGGGCACTTCAGCACCCCGTGGGGCCCCAGGCCTGATTGCCCAAGCCTCCCGACCCCGCATCCGCGCACATTCCACCCCGGTCCCATTCCCCCCGGGCAAACCCATCCCCGTTCCCCGATTCGAGATCCGCTCCTTGAAGTCCTTCCGACAGGGCCAACGCTGGCTCAGCGAAGCCGAACCCGATCTGGGATTGGGCACCGTCTTGCAGGTCGACGAAACCACCGTCACCGTCCACTTCCCCGCCAGCGGCGAGGTGCGCCGCTATGCGCATCGCAGCGCGCCCCTGACCCGGGTGAGCTTCGGCCCGGGCGACCCCGTCGAGGACCACGAGGGTCGAACCATGACCGTGCGCGAGGCACGCGAAGCGGACGGCATCGTGACCTACGTAGGCGAGGATGCCGATGGACGGATCATGTCCATGGATGAAGGTCAGCTCAGCGACCATCTCAAACTCAACCGACCCCAGGACCGATTGTTCAGCGGCCGTATCGACCCCGATGTCTGGTTCGGCCTGCGCCGTGAGACCTGGGAGCGCAACGCCGACGAGCTGACCTCCCCGGTTTTCGGTCTGCTGGGCGCGCGCATGGGCCTGATTCCTCATCAGCTCTACATCGCCCACGAGGTGTCCCGCCGCCATGCCCCGCGCGTCCTTCTGGCGGACGAGGTGGGTCTGGGCAAGACCATCGAAGCCGGCCTTATCCTGCACCGCCTGATCCTCACGGGTCGGGCGCGCCGGGTGCTGATCGTGGTTCCCGACGCCCTAGTCAACCAATGGCTGGTGGAGATGCTGCGGCGCTTCAACCTGCGTTTCGCCCTGTTCGATGCAGAGCGTTTCGAGGTCGAGGACGAGGACAATCCCTTCGAGACCGAGCAGCGGGTGATCTGCAGCCTCGATTTCCTCATCTCCCAGGGCTCGGTGGCCAAGGCCGCGCTCGAAGCCGATTGGGATGCCCTGGTGGTGGACGAAGCCCATCACCTTCATTGGTCACCGGAGGAGTCATCGCTGGAATACGAGGTCGTGGAAGCCCTCGCGGCGCGCACGCCCTCGGTGCTGCTGCTCACCGCCACCCCCGAACAGCTCGGTCGCGCCGGCCACTTCGGACGCCTGCGACTGCTCGACCCCGCGCGCTTCCACGACTACGACACCTTCGTGGAGGAAGAGAACCACTACGGCCCCGTCGCCGCCCTCGCCTCGCCCCTGGCCGAGGGGAAGAAGCTGGACGCGGACCAGGAGGCGCTGCTGAAGAAGCTCACCGGCCTGGGCTCCGCGCAGCGCGAGACGGCGCTGAACCGCCTCATCGATCAACACGGCACCGGCCGCGTGTTGTATCGCAACACGCGCGCGGCCATGAGCGGCTTTCCCAAGCGGCTCCTCCATCCCTCGCCCCTGCCATTACCCGGGTCCTACGCCGCGTTGCGCGGTCCGGACGCCCTGATCCCCGAGCTCAGCCACGCGGACTGGACGCAAGACGATCCACGCGTGGCCTGGTTGGCGAAGCAACTCGCCGTTCTGTCGCCGGACAAGGCCCTGGTGATCTGTGCCCTGGCGGACACCGCCATCGCCTTGCGCCAACTGCTCATGGATCGTCATGGCCGGTCGGTAACCGTATTCCACGAAGGCATGGAGATCGTCGAGCGCGACCGCGCCGCGGCCTACTTCGCCGATGCCGACGAGGGTGCCCAGGCGCTCATCTGCTCCGAGATCGGAAGCGAGGGCCGCAACTTCCAGTTCGTCCACCATCTGATTCTCTTCGACCTGCCCCTGGACCCGGGCCTGCTCGAGCAACGCATCGGACGCCTCGACCGGATCGGCCAGAAGCACGACATCAACATTCACGTGCCCTATTTCGTGCCCCAGGACAGCACGACCCACGGCTGTCCCGGCGAAGTGATGTACCGCTGGTACCACGAAGGTCTTGGCGCCTTTGAAGCCAGTTGCCCGGCGGCGGAGACGGTCCACGACCGCCTGGGCGCGGACCTTCTGGCCTGCCTGGACGATCCCGCCCGCCTTCCCGGTCTGATCACCGAGGCCTCGCGACTCACCTCGGAACTCAACACGGCCATGGAACAGGGTCGGGACCGGCTCCTGGAGCTGCATTCGCACGACCCGGATGTCTCCGCTGAAATCAGCGCCGACCTTGTGGCCCGTGATGATGACCTCGAACTCAGTCGCTACATGGAACGCTTCTGGGATGGATACGGAGTGGACCACGAAGGTGGACCCGGCCTGTCCACCGTGGTGCGGCCGGGCGACCACATGATGCATCCCACCTTTCCCGAACTACCCGATGACGGCACCACCGTCACCTTCGGCCGTGCCGATGCCCTGGCCCACGAGGACCGCCAGTTCCTCACCTGGGAGCACCCCATGGTGCGTGGCGCCATGGACATGTTGCGCAGTCAGGAGCTCGGCTCGGCGGCCATCACGGTATTGCGCCATCCCGAGCTCAAGGCCGGCACCCTGCTTCTGGAGCTGATTTACGTCATCGAATGCGCCGCGCCACCGGAGTTGGAGCTGTTCCGCTTCCTACCTCCCATGCCCGTGCGCCTGCTGCTGGACAGCAAGGGCAGTGACCTTTCCAGCCGCATTCCCGCCGCTGACCTGATCGGCGTCTGTCTGACCCGTGACCGCAAGACGGCCGGCCTGCTGATCAAGCAACAGCAGAAACGGATCCGCGCCATTCTGGCCGGCGCGGAACCGATTGCGGCGCGCACCATGGCCAGCGAGGTAAAGCGCGCCATTGCCAACATGCGCCGCGAAGTGAGCGAAGAACTCAAACGCCTGCAGGACCTGGCCGAGGTGAATCCCAACGTACGTCCCGACGAGATGGAGTACCTGGCCACCAAGCGCAGCCTGGCGGAGGAGCACATGAGCGCCGCGCGTCTGCGCCTCGATGCCCTGCGTGTCGTCGTGGCACGATAGCCCCGCGCACGCCTTCCCCTCGCCTCCACCGAGAACTTTGCGGCTTACCCATTCCGGAGTGTCCCCGGTGTCCGACGACACCCTCTTCACCCCCCGCCCCATCGCCCGCATCCGCACGCCCTTCGGCGGCAAATTCGGCACGCCGCGCCAGAGTGGCCTGGTACCCAGCGCGCAGGGCTGGGTTGAGTTACTGGCCCCGTACAACCGGCCCGAGGCGCTGGATGGCCTCGAGGGATTCTCACATCTCTGGTTGATATGGGTCTTCCACGAGGCCGTGCGGGACGACTGGAGCCCGACGGTGCGACCGCCCCGCCTGGGTGGCAACGAGCGCATGGGGGTGTTCGCCACGCGATCCCCCTTCCGGCCCAATCCCATCGGCCTCTCGGTGGTGGAACTGCTCGAACTGGACGCCGCGCGCAGCCGGTTTCGGGTCGGCGGCGTGGACATCAGCGACGGCACCCCCATCCTCGACATCAAGCCCTATGTGCCCTACGCCGACGCCCTGCCCGATGCGCGCGCCGGGTTCGCCAGCGAAGCGCCGGATGCGCGCCTTGAAGTTCATTTCAGCCCGGCGGCCCGGGCCGTGCTCGACACGTCCCCGCACCTGGAGCCCCTGATCCGCCAGACCCTGGCCCTGGACCCACGCCCCGCCTACCAGCGCACGCCCGGGCGGGTCTACGCATGACCCTCGCGGGCCACGAGATCGCCTGGAGCGTGCGCGAGACGCGGCTGGAAGTCCGTGATCTGAAGCCGAAGGTCTAACCATCAACGCCATCCCGCTTCAAACTTCGAACTTCGTCCCCTGTAAGCCCCTTAACAGCGCGTTTCCCGAGGCATCCCTAAGGTATGCCCCATGAACACGCACCTGCCGATCTGGTTGAACCACCCGCTCAAGCTCACCCTCTGGGCCGTGCTGCTGAGCGAGCTGGTCTACGGTCTCCTCCACGCCCTGCTCGACCTGGACCTGGCCGCCGGATTCCTGGTCGCCTTCGTCATACCGGTCGCGGGCATCCTGCCACTGAGTTGGCTGCTGGACCGGGTCATGGCCCAGCTCAATGCCAAGCACGCCGCCCTGGCCACGGAGCACGAGCACCTGCACCGGATCAGCGAGGACAAGACCCGCCTGCTGTCGGTGATTGCCCACGACCTGCGTGGTCCCGTCGCCAACCTGAAAAGCGCCCTGGACCTGCTGCACGCGGGCGCCATGTCCACTGAGGAACTGCGCGACATGGCGGGCGAGCTGTGCCACCAGACCGCGCACACCCTGGACATGATGGACAACACCCTGCGCTGGGCCGCCTCCCAGATGAAGGGCATCGAACCGGAAATCAAAACCGTCGCCCTGGACGGCCTCATCCGCGGCCTGGCGGAAACCTATGCACCCATGGCGGCAGCGAAATCCGTGCGCATCCGCATCGCCGGGCAACGGGGCCTGGCCGCCCAGGCGGACCCCGACATGCTGCACGCCGTCTTGCGCAACCTGCTGTCGAACGCGGTCAAGTTTTCCGAACCGGACCAGATCATCTCGCTCACGGCCAATATGGAGGCCGGGGGCCGCCTGCGCGTCGCCGTGACGGACCAGGGCGTGGGCATGGACCCCGAGGCGCTACGCCATGCCCTCAATCCCGAGCGTTTCAACACCCAGCGCGGCACCGCGAAGGAAAAGGGAACCGGAATCGGCCTGAGCCTGTGCGTACGTTTCGCCAAGGCCATGGGCCTGGAGATGGAGGCCGTCAGCGGCATCGGTCAGGGCAGTCAGTTCGCCCTCACCTGGCCCGCCGACCGCTCATATGCCGGCCATGGCCGCATGCATCGTCGCGCTGAACAACAGCCACGCCGCCGGTACCGCCGCCAGCCAGACCCCGCCGCGCTGCCCTGCCAGAGCTAACACCCCCAGGGCCGCGACCGCGCCCGGGTCGGGCGCGAGGCCGAACCACTCGCTGGCCTCCACGGGACGCCCCAGTGCCAGCCAGGCCAGGGGATGGACGAGCAGCGCGTAGAAGACCAGCCCAGCTCCGACGCGCCGCCTCATCGGCCCCACCCGCGTCAGCACGGGACGCAAACGCGTAAAGACACCCGCCACCACCAGGGCGACAGCGCCGACGCCAAGCAGGATCGCCGCCACATCCCCTCCGCTGAAGATGTCCGCGAAGCGCGCGTGGACAAACAGGACAGCGGAACTGAGCAGGGCGATTCCCACCAACACAAGCGAGGCCGCGATCCACGGCACGGCCCGTTGCGGGGCTCCCGAGGCATGCAAGCATGCCTTCAGCACAGTGACGCCGAGCGCCACCCCGAGCAGCACGCTCACGGGCCACCAGGCCTGGTGGGTCAGGGCATGCATACGCTCGTAGGTGGACGGCGAAAACATGAGCAGGTCACCCAGGGTGTAACTGGCCCAACTCATGTCCATGGGCGCCCCCAGCCGACCCCACTCATCCTCCGCTCAGAGTTCACGCACGTAGCGCGCCATGCGCTCACGCAGGGCGGCGTCCGGCAATACACCCCGACCCGCCGCCATGTTCTCACGCATATGATCCACCCGACTGGTGGCGGGAATGGCGCAGGTGACGGCCGGGTGCGACACGATGAAACGCAACAGGAACTGGGGCCAGCTGGCCGCGCCGGTCTCCTCCACCCAGGGAGGCAACGGCTTACCCTTGAGGGCGTCGATCAAGCCGCCCCGGCGGAACGGCCGGTTGGCGATCACCGCGATACCCCGCTCGCGCGCCAGGGGCAGCAGCCGCTGCTCGGGCTCCCGGTCCAGGATGTTGTAGGTGAGTTGCACGAAATCCAGCTCCTCACGGGCCATGATCCGCTCCAGGTCATCATGGCGGCGCCCATGGGACGTGGTGATCCCTGTATGAGCGAGTCGACCCCGCGCCTTCATGTCGCGCAGATGGGGCAGGTGTTCGCGCCAGGCAAGCAGGTTGTGGACCTGAAACAGGTCGAAATAATCGATCCCCCAGAGGCGCTGGGAATCGGCGATCTGTTCCCTGCCCTCGTCCTCCGAGCCCGTCCAGACCTTGGTCGCGGAGAACAGCCCACGATCGTCTCCAAGGGTGCGAAGGCAACGCCCCAGGGTGGCCTCGGCCGAGCCGTACATGGGCGAGGAATCCACCATGCCACCGCCCATTTGCAGGAACGTACGCAACACCTCGGTACGCTGGGCGATGACTTCCGGATCATCACCCACGTTGAAGGTGATCCAGGTCCCCATACCGATCACCGGCAGGGCTTGTCCCGAGGAGGGAATCACCCGGCGCAGCGGCGACGGGTCCCCCGCGACGGCGGCGCCCCCGCTCCCTGATGCATGGAGAATGGGAGCCAGTGGCAGGCCCATAACCGCCCCTGCGGCCTGAAGCAGGCGACGTCTCCCCCGATCCGGAATCGCCCGGGCGGCTTCCGCCCCCCGAGGCGTTGTAACGTTCTTGCCCATAGTGCGATCAAACCTCCGCCGCGAATCCGGACCACTGGCCCCATGAAACCTGACAATCCCCCCCACTACACCCCGCACCCGGCATTGGAAGCCTTTCTCGCCAAGGCCAATGCCGTCATGGAGGCCCGCCGGGCCCGGGGGGATGAACACACCCCGGTCACCATGCGTGAGAACCTCGACCTCATGACCCGGGGGTTTGTTTCAGCCCCGGCCGAGGTGGAACAGGTGATCGATACCATGGTGACCGGAAGCCCGGGTGATTACCCCGTACCGGTGCGCATCTATCACCCCGCTCCGGACGAGGCCCGACCGGTCATCGTCTTCGCCCACGGTGGGGGCCACATGGCCGGCAGCGTCAGCGTCTATGACGGCATCGCCCGCCGCCTGGCCCGGGCCAGTGGCCATGTCCTGGTCTCGGTGGAGTACCGCCTGGCGCCGGAATGTCCCTATCCCGCCGGTCTGGAAGACCTGATCAGCGTCTACACCGGGGTCTACGCCACCCTGGAGCGACGCCACGTCGCGCACCAACGCAGCCTGACGGTCATGGGTGACAGCGGCGGCGCGGCCATCACCGCCTCCGCCGTGCACCGGCTGGCCACCGACCCGGCCGCCAATCCAGCCGTCAACATTGCCCGCCAGGTACTGATCTACCCCAGCCTGGACTACAGCTGCGCCCAAGCGAGCATGCACGACCTGGGCAGCGGCTACCTGCTGGAACTGGAACGTATCCAGTGGCTGTTCGACCACTACCTGCCCCCCGGTACGGACCGCGCGGCGGTCTCCCCCCTGTTCATGGACATCCCTCCCCGTTACCCCCGCACCCTGGTGATCGGCGCGGGTCTCGACCCCCTGCGCGACGAAGGCGGCGCCTACGTGGAGCGCCTGCGCGCGGCGGGCCAGGACGCGGAGCTGGAACTGTTCACCGACATGATTCACGCCTTCCTCAACCTGGAGGACCTGGTCCCCGAAGCCTGCCAGCGCTGTTACACCCGGATCGCCGATTTCCTCAACAAGCCGTAGCAAGCCCCTTCGTACGTTCGACGTCAGAAGCTCCCCGGCGGGCGCGCGCGCGGGTCCACCTTGCGCGGGGGCCGGTAGTCAGGGTCGATCAGGCGGCGTATGCGTTGGCTCAACTGGTCCGCCTCCTCCACCCAGGCACCCGACCCGACCCGTGCCTGGCGTTCCGCCGCCCGACCACGCCCCTCCTTGTAGGCAGCGGATATGGCATCGGCCAGGTGCAGGCGATTGGGTGCGATATGCACCAGGTCCTTGTGCTCCTTGAGCGTGGGGAACTCGCTCCCGGCGGCGATGGGGGTGCCGGATGCCAGATATTCATCCAGGCGCAGGGCATCGGTGATACGACGTTGCGCCCCCGCCTTGAAGGGCAGGAAGGACACGTTCCAGTGCTGGACGTAACCCGGCAGGTCATCGTGATCACGCACGCCGAGGACCTGGATATTCGGGACCTGTTTCAAGGGCTTCACGTCCACCTCCACGGGGCCGATGATCACGAAGGTCCAGTAACTCAGGTTGAATGCCGCCTCGGCCAGCATCTCCATGTCGATGGCTTCGTTCACGGTACCGAAGAACCCGGCGATGCGTTTCACTTTCGGTAGGTCCTTCGCACGCGGAGCAGGCGTGGAAAACGCCGTCACATCCAAACCGCGGTGCAGCATGAAGACCTCACCGTCGGCGAAGGGCTCCGCGCGGGTCTGGTCCGGTGCCACGACCAGCAGCGCGCGCCCGGCCACCCGCGACTCGGCCTCCATCACCGCGCGCCGCTGCCCGTCGTCCATGGCCGCGAGTTCACAGTTGCTGTAGTAGACCACCGGCCAGTCGGGCAGATCCTTGAGCAGGTTCAGCCCCTCGGCCTGACCGACCCACAGCAGGGCTTCGGCCACCCCCTGCTTCTTGATCTCCCGCCGCAACATACGCAATGCCCGCCGTCGGTCCATGGCGGCACGCAGCGCGCGTGGGCCGAATACGCTGTAGCGCGGGCGCAGCACGGTGAAACGCCCCTCAATGCCCTCCAGGCGCCGCCCCTTGAACAGCCCCCGGACAAAGGCAGTGATCAGGCGCCACAGGACCAGGAAGGGATTGGGCTCCTCGCCGCCCTTGTGAGCACGCGGCGCATCCGGCATGCGCAGCCAGATCACCGCTTGGCCGACGCTGATATGGCGTACCGCCTGCCGTGCCGGGTCCACATCCGCGGTCCACGGCCCACCCAAGGCGATCACCGGGCGCCCGGTCCCGGGATTGGTGGTGACGTCGGCGTTCATGACGGAATGCGGTCCATTCGGGGATGTCGGTGAGAACCTGGGTGGATGCAGTGGGTGCGAGGCACGAATTCAGCATTCGCTGATTGAGCATGACACCCCAAGCGCGTGAACCTTCTTACCACAGATCAACGGAGCCCAAGGCGTCGGACCGAAACCCGCCCCTCCATGCTCCATCCCCCATCACCCGGACAATCCACCCCCAGGGAAGCCCCGCCTCATGACCGTCGTGCTCGTTGCCTTGGCCATCATCCTCGCCGCCGCGCTCATCTGGCTCGCGGCCCTCGATGGCACATTCAGCGTCCGCCGCTCCAGCGTGATCGCCGTAGAGCCGATCCAGGCCTATGACCTGGTGCGCGACTTCCACCACTGGCCCGCCTGGAGTCCCTGGCTGATCCACGAACCCGACGCCCGGCTCAACTTCAGTTCCGACCCGCAAGAGCCCCAGGGTTGGTACAGCTGGGACGGCAAACACATCGGCGCGGGGAAACTCACGCACGAGGCCATGTCGGCCCCCACGCGGGACCGGCCGGGTCGCATCGAGCAGCGACTGAGCTTCACCCGGCCCTTCCGCTCCAGCTCCCGCGTGGTCTGGGACTTCAGCACGGTGACCAGCGGGTCGAACGGCGGGGTGCACGGCGGAGTCGAGGTGAGTTGGACCATGCAGGGAGCAATGCCCTTCCCGCTCCGCTTTCTGGCCCCCATGACCGCGCGCATGATCACGCGCGATTTCGACCTGGGGCTCGCCCGCCTGAAGGGCGTACTCGACCCCGCGGCGGCGGCCCCGCGCATCCACTTCGATGGCCCGTCACGCTTTCCCTCGAAGACCTGTATCACGCTGCCCTTCGAGGGTGATCTCGACGACATCCAACAAACCATGATAGACGGCTTTCCGCGCCTGGCGGCGCAGCGCGCGGCCCTGAAGGCGCCGCAAGACGAACCGGCCTTCACGGCCTATCACAAGGTCCTGCCGGACCGGCCGTGGTTCAAGGGCGACCTGGCCACGCCCATACCCGAGGACGCCGATCCCGGCCCGTTCAGGGCCAAGACGCTGGGTGGCGAAGGGGACTGGTTCCGGGTGCGTTTGGAGGGGAGTTACCGGTTCCTGGAAATGACCTGGCATTGCGCCATGGCCCACCTGCGCATGCACAAGATCCGCCGCGACCCACGCCGCTCCGCGTTCGAGGTCTACGAGTCAACACCCGGGGACGGCGACGATGGCGGGGCGGTCACGGTCCTGTACATTCCGATCAAGTCCTGAGACCTCGAACGCCCCCGTTCCCGTGGGAGTCCAAGCCATGACCGAACACGCAAACGACGCCGTCCGCATCCTGACCACCGGTGGCACCATCGACAAGGTCTACTTCGACGCCAACAGCGCCTTCCAGGTCGGTGATCCGCAAATCACCGAACTGTTACGCGAAGCCAACGTCAGCCTGCCCCACACCATCGAATCGCTACTGCGCAAGGACAGCCTGGAGCTCACCGATGCCGACCGCGCCCTGATCCACGAACGGGTCGTGCGGTCCAGCGAGCGCCGCATCCTCATCACCCACGGCACGGACACCCTGGTGGAGACCGGCCTGACCCTGCGTGACATCCCCGGCAAGTGCATCGTACTGGTGGGCGCCATGCAGCCCGCGCGCCTGAAATTCAGCGACGCGGAGTTCAACGTGGGCTTCGCGCTGGCCGCCGTGCAACTGCTGAACGATGGGGTCTGGGTGGCCATGAACGGCCGGGTGTTCGACGTACTCGCGGTGCGCAAGAACCGCGCGGCCCTGCGCTTCGAACCCTGTTGATCTGGTGTAGTGGGCCGAAATAGGTAGAGCGAGAACGAATCCCGTTTTTCGTCAGGCAGGGCGCGAGGCGCACCACACCAGCGTCGGGACCGGCTTCCTCGACGGCATCGTCATCCGCGAGGAGGTCACCGGCATCGCGCTGCCCCCGACCCTGCTGCTGCTCGCCCCCCTGCTGGGTTTTATCGGCTTCCGTCGTTGAGTCCCCCCGGCCGGGTCGGGCCAACAGGCCCGCACACCGGGCTTTGTCCCGCACGCGGCACCGCCGCGTCTTAAGGTTCACTTAAGTCTCGCCCCGCAATCTGCGCCCCATCGTCAACCGTCCCGTTGAAAAACAACGGGGCCCGACTTGGGGAAACGCAGATATGCCCGCCAACACACCTCCGCGTATCGGCCTGCACACCGGCCACGACACCCAGCGCCGCGAGACCGAGGCCTTCATCGGCTCGGTCTACGCCAAGGCCTACGGTGCGGAGCTGACCGGCTTCATGCCCGTGCTCATGGCCCTGCGCGGCCTGGATGGCGCACCCGAAGCCGCTCTGGGCCTGCACCCCGCCTGCGAGGGCCCGCTGTTCCTGGAGCACTACCTGGATACGCCCATCGAGGTTGCCCTGGGCCAGGCGCTCGACCGCGCGGGCC
>JBMYTY010000003.1:0-18472 GCA_049604855.1 Gammaproteobacteria bacterium
GATCGGCACGCATTTCTCTTTATCTGGCGGCGGAAACCACGGATGAGCAGGCACTGACGTTTGCCAAGAGCCTGGCGCACAGCCCTGATATTGCCCACATCGAGCTCATCCCCAAGGACCAGGCCATGGCCGAGTTCCGTACCTTCTCGGGCTTTGGTGAAGTGGTGGAGGCATTGGGTGAGAACCCCCTGCCACCGGTATTGATGATCCGGGCTCACGAGGAACGTTCCCGCCAGGCCGTGGAGGACCTGGCCGCGAATCTGAGGTCGCTGAACGAGGTGGAGATGGCCACCGTGGATATCGCCTGGATGGAGCGGCTGTTCGCGCTGGTGGATTTTTCCCAGCGGCTGATCTGGATGATTGCCGGTTTGCTGGGGCTGACCGTGCTGCTCATCGTGGGCAACACCATCCGACTCGATATTCACAACCGCCGCGAGGAGATCGAGGTGGTGAAACTGGTCGGTGGGACCAATTCCTTCATCCGTCGTCCCTTCCTGTATTCGGGCATCTGGTACGGCATCGTGGCCGGGGTGTTGGCCTTCGTGCTGGTGGAGATCGCGCGTTGGACCCTGCATGGCCCCGTGCGCCGCATGGCCGAGAGCTACGGATCGAACATCGCCATCGACAGCATCGGCTTTTTGGGTCTGGTGGCGCTGATCCTGGCGGGGGTTCTGCTCGGCCTGGCGGGTTCCTGGCTGGCCGTCAGCTATCACGTACGGCGGATCGAGCCGGCCTGATCCATCGCTGCGCCGCGCGCGTTGAAGCGCGCCTTGCCGAAGGGGGCATCCGCGAACCGCCCGGAGGGCGGCGCATTCGCGGATGAGGTTGTCCGGGGAGATTCCCCCGTGGGAGGAATCAGGGACGGAGGTAGGCCCAGCCCTGCTCCTGACGCTCCAGCAGGTGCACCACGCCGCCGGACACCACTTCGACGCCCTCGAACAGGGGCACGTCCTTGCCGGTCTTTTTCTTCATCTTGGCCATGGTGTTGGCGCAAGCCTTGAAGGACACGCTGGGGAAGTTGTCGGTGAAGCTGCCCATGCGCTCGGCCACCGGCGATTTCTTGGCGTGCAGCATCATCAGGCCGGGGCCGTAGGCGACCACCTCGACCTGCAGTTCCTCGCCCTTGTCCTGGTAATGCTTGGCCAGGTTGGAGGCGTTGTTCAGCACCAGGTTCATGCGCGCCGGGTCGTTGTCATCCAGGTGCATGACCACCTTGTGGCCGTCGGCGGCGAAGCCCTGGCCCAGGGGAAGGAAAAGGGCGGCGGTGAAGGCAAGCGCCTTGATAAGGGAACGCATCATGGGGTCTCTCTCCTCGGTTCTCGTTGGTGTACTCCCGCGCCTTGATGACGGGGAGTGGTCGCAGTATATGCAGTGAACGGCCCGGGCCGTCACACGGGAAGACGCTCCAGCGCCTCGGCTATTCCCTCGTAGCCCGATTGCAGTTGGGCGTCCGTGGTGCAGTAGGGCGGCAACATGTAGAGCACGTTGCCCAGCGGACGCAGCAGCAGGCCCCGCTCCAGGAAAAAGGCCTTCAGCCAGGGCCCGGCTTCGGAGTTGTAGCCCCCATCGGGGACCGCGATATCCAGGGCCGCGATGCTGCCGGTCACCCGCCAGTGCCGGGCACGGGGGTGTCTGGCGATCTCCTCGAAGGCCGCTCGGTGAGCGTGTTCCATGGCGGCGATGCGCTCCATCACCGGTTCTTCATCGAACAGGGCCAGGGAGGCGAGGCCCGCCGCGCAGCCTAGGGGATTGGCGGTGAAGGAGTGTCCGTGCACCAGGGCCTTGTCGAAGCTCTCGTCCAGAAAGGCCTCGTAGATCGCGGAGGTACAGACTGTGACGGACATGGCCAGGTAGCCCGCCGTCAGCCCCTTGGACAGACAGATGATGTCCGGCGTGACCCCGGCGCGTTCACTGGCGAACAGGGTGCCGGTGCGCCCGAAGCCGGTCATGACCTCGTCGAAGATGATCAATATGTCGTGGGCTCGAAGCCGTGCGGCCAGTGCCTGCATGAACTCCGGGCGGCACATGCGCATCCCACCCGCGCCCTGCACCAGGGGCTCCATGATCAGGGCCGCTGTTTCACCGCCATGCGCGTCGAGATAGGCCTCCAGGGCCGCCAGGCTGCGCGCCTCCTTGGCCTCGACCTCGGCGTCGTCCTCCCAGGTCTCGGGGAAGGGCAGTGTGTCCACGGGAAAGAGCATGTCGCTGAAGGTATCGAAAAAGCCCGATGCCACCCCGGCGGACATGGCCCCTACCGTATCGCCGTGATAACCGCCCTCGAAGGCCAGAAAACGTCGGCGCGGCGCATCCCGGTTTCGCCAGTACTGGCTGGCCATCTTCAAACCGACCTCCACCGCCGTGGAGCCGTCGTCGGAGAAAAAGACACGCTCCAGGTCGCCGGGCAGACGTTGTGCCAGTTCCGCGCTCAAGCGCGCCGCGGGCTCGTGTGTGAACCCGGCGAAGATCACCTGTTCCAGGCGTCCGGCCTGCTCGCCGATGGCTCCGGCAATGCGCGGGTGGGCGTGGCCGTGCAGGTTCACCCACCAGGACGACACCAGGTCGAGGATCTCGTCGCCCTCCTCGGTGACCAGCACGGAGCCCGACGCGGATCGGATAGGTACCGGGGGCGGGGCGGTGTGTTCCTGGGTGAACGGATGCCAGACGTGGTCGCGGTCAAGCGCGCGGGTAGTGCTCATGGCGCCGGAGTATTTCACGCGTGAAAACGCTTTCAACACCGTGTCGGAATGCGCGAACCCCGGGATTGCCCGGCCCCAGGAACTTCCGGGGCATTTAGCACTCATATTGCACGAGTGCTAACATTAGATCGGATCCCATGATCTTTTCCGGAGGAACGACCGACCATGACTCAAGCCCTGATGTGTGCCGATACGCGTACTGACCACCCGGTGATGCCGGCGCTGGCCGCCGGAAGCGTGGATGCCTACATCCAGGCCGCCTACCAGGTGCCCGTGCTGTCCGCCGAGGAAGAGCACAGCTTGGCCGTGCGCCTGCGCGAGGACAATGATGTGGAGGCCGCCCGCCACCTGGTCTTGGCTCACCTACGCTTCGTGATCCACGTGGCCCGGGGATACAACGGCTATGGCCTGGGCCTGGCCGACCTGATCCAGGAAGGCAACATCGGCCTCATGAAGGCCGTCAAACGCTTCGATCCCGAGCAGGGCGTGCGCCTGGTGTCCTTTGCCGTGCATTGGATCAAGGCCGAGATCCACGAGTTCATCCTGAAGAACTGGCGCATCGTCAAGGTCGCCACCACCAAGGCCCAGCGCAAGCTGTTCTTCAACCTGCGCGGCGCCAAGAAGCGTCTGGGTTGGTTCTCCCACGCGGAGGTCCAACAGGTGGCCGACGACCTGGGCGTGCCCGCCGAGCAGGTGCTGGAGATGGAATCCCGTCTCTCGGGGCAGGATGTCTCCTACGACCCGGGTCCGGACGCCAGTGACGACGAGGACTACCGCGCCCCGGCCGCCTACCTCACCTACGAGGGTCATGCGGACCCGGCTGAGACCCTGGCCCGTGAAGATACCGCCAGCGCGCACCGCACGGCGCTCACCGAAGGCCTCAAGGGCCTGGATCCGCGCAGCCGCGACATCCTCGAACGTCGTTGGCTGAGCGAGGACAAGCCCACCCTGCACGACCTGGCCGCCGAGTACGGTGTCTCCGCCGAACGCATCCGCCAGTTGGAGGCCCAGGCGATCAAGAAGCTGAGGGGTACCCTGGTGGCCTGATCGGTCATCCGGCACCGTCCCATACGAAAAAGGCCCCCTGAAAAGGGGGCCTCTCACGAGAGCCATACCGCCAGGTATGAGAAGAACGATCAGTAGCGGTAGCCAAACCGCAGGATGATGAAATTGATCCCTGGGTTCGGTTTCTCGATGCTGGCGTTGGACAGATGCTGCAAACGCAACTGGATGTCGTACTCGCCGCGCTCGCCGAACATGTAACCGGCGGCGATGTGGTCACCGAACTGGAAGTTGGTGGACATGTCCTTGGTGTTGATCTTGTAGTCGGACAGCAGGTGGAAGCCGATGGCGCCCTCCAGGTAGGGCTTGGCGCCGTCGCGCTTGGGCTCCAGGCGGAACACCGGGGTCAGGCCCACCTCGAAGATGTCCTTCTCAGGACCGTCCTGACCGCGCCAGTAACCACCACTCAGTTCCCAGTAGCCGGTCAGGTGCCAATCACCCTCGTTGAACCAGCTGCTGTCCCAGTCCCAGAACGCGCCCACGCGCACCAGATTGGTATCGTCGGCGCAGCAGCCACCGGAGACCATGAAGCCGTCAACGGCATGGCTGGGCGTGCTGACCAAGCCGAGTGCGAGACACAGGGAAGCGCCGAAGGCGCGCAGGGCGGGGAAGCGTTTCACGGGGGAAGTCCTTGGATACAGCGAAAAACGGGGATCGGAATACCGGAAGGCTAATCAATTCAGGGTGGTGTGTCATGCCGAACGCTTCCGGGGGTATCGCCGCGACGTTTCCGGGGATGGGGCATTCCCGCTAACGCGATAAGCCGGAGGGATGTCAGGATCAGGCATCCTCTTCCACGTCGACCATCCCACGCCACGCGCGGGATGACCTGTCGAGAATGCACCATGAATGCCGCTTCCGTCGTCCGAAAGGGCGTTCCCACCGTCATCTTGCTGCTCGGTTTGTCCGCTTTGGTGGCTTGCGGCTCCGGTGAACCACCAGCCCCGGTTGAACCCCCGCCGCGTCTGGTGCGCACGGTCACCATGGCTCCGCCGGATGGCCAGAACTGGCGCGAGTTGCCGGGTCGGGTGGAGGCGGCGCGCAGCGCGCAGTTGGGTTTTCGAACCTCGGGCAAGCTCAAGGAGATGCTGGCCAGGGAAAGCCAGGACGTGGACGAGGGCCAGGTGCTGGCGCGCTTGGACGATACCGATGAGCGCATCGAGATCGAGCGGCGCCGTGCCGAGTACGAGCAGGTGCGTTCGGATTTCGTGCGCGGTAAGGAGTTGGTGGGAGAGGGCCTGATTTCGCGCTCGGACTACCAGAAATTGCAGGCCCAGGAGGCCTCCGCCAAGGCCGCCCTGGCCTCGGCGCGCCAGGCCCTGGACCACACCGTGCTGCGCGCGCCCTTCGCGGGCACGGTCGGCAAACGCTACGTGGATAACTTCGAGGAGGTCTCGGCCTCCCAGCCCATCTACCTGCTTCAGGACCTGTCGTCGCTGACCATCAAGGTGGACGTGCCCGAGAGCCTGATGATCCGCGTGCGCGAGGGGGCACGGCCCGAGGTGTTCGCCGTGTTCGACACCCTGCCGGGGCGCACCTGGCCGCTGACTCTGCGTGAGATCGCGACCCAGGCGGACGCGGAGACCTCCACCTTCGAGGTGCGTTTCGACATGCCCCCGGTGGACGGGTTGAACGTGCTACCGGGCATGAGCGTCACGGTGCGCGGGCATCGCAGCCCCGATGTGATCGTGGACGACACGCTTTTCTACGCTCCCGCGCAGGCGGTGCTTGAGGATGACAGGG
Organism: Gammaproteobacteria bacterium; assembly: GCA_049604855.1. Classification (GTDB taxonomy): domain Bacteria; phylum Pseudomonadota; class Gammaproteobacteria; order JACKNK01; family JACKNK01; genus JBMYTL01. Next base: position 5,502 of record JBMYTY010000003.1, read on the forward strand.
GGCGCTTTGTCTGGGTCGCCGAGCCATCCGGCGAGGGCCGGGCCACGGTACGGCGGCGCAAGGTGAGCACCGGTGAACTGTCGGGCCAGGGCCTGGCGATCCTGGGCGGTCTGGAGCGCGGAGAGCGCGTGGTGGTGGCGGGCACCCGTCACATGCGCGAGGGCCTGGCGGTACGCCTGGGCGCGGAGTGAGGCCATGAACCTCACGCGCCTGGCCATCGATAACAATCGCCTGACCTGGGTTCTGCTGCTGCTCGTGGTGGCCAGCGGGGTGCAGACCTTCCTGGGCATGCCACGCGATTACGATCCGGGTTTCATCATCCGTGCCGCCCAGGTCGTGAGCTACTTCCCCGGGGCCAGTCCCGAGCGGGTGGAGAAACTGGTCTCCTCACCCCTGGAGGAGGTGATCATGGAGCTCCCGGAGCTGGACTTCGTGAAGAGTGAATCGCGGACCGGGGTGTCCATCATCACGGTGAACATCAAGGAGAGTTACACCCATATGCGGCCCATTTGGGACAGCTTGCGCCGCAAGGTGGAGGAGGCGGGGCGCGAGCTGCCCGATGGGGTGTCCGGGCCTTTCGTGAACGACGAATTCGGTGATGTGTACGGCATTGTCATCACACTCACCGGAGACGGGTTCGGCTTCGCGGAGCTCAGCGAGGTGGCGGACGAGGTGCGCTCGGACCTGCTGGCCCTGCCCGATTCGGCCAAGGTGGACATCCTCGGCGAGCAGGACGAACGGGTGTTCGTCGAATATGACAACGCCCGCCTGGCGGAGCTGGGCCTGTCGCCGGGACAACTGCTGCAGGCCCTTTCGGCGCGCAACATCGTGATTTCCGGCGGCGAGTTCCGCCTCGGCGACGAGCGCATCAGCCTGGAGCCCAGCGGCAATTTCGAGTCCGTGGGCGACATCGCAGACACCATCCTCAGCCTGCCCGGTGGGCGGCTGCTCAAGCTCAGTGACATCGCCGAGGTCAGTCGCGGCTACGTGGATCCGCCCGCTGCCCTGATCCATTCCTCCGGGCCCGTGGTCGGCCGGGCCGACCCACACGGGGGGCGTCGCGCCCTGGCCCTGGCCATCTCCATGCGCGAGGGGGGCAACAACATCGCCCTGGGTGAACAGGTCACGGCCGCCCTGGAACGCTTCAATGCCCGCTATCCCTGGGGGATCGAGTTTCAGGCGGTCAACTTCTCCCCGGCGGAGGTGGACCGCAAAGTCAGCGATTTCGTCGTCAACCTGTTGCAGGCCGTGGCGGTGGTCACCGCGGTGATGCTCATCAGCCTTGGGCTGCGCACGGGGCTCATCGTGGCCAGCCTGGTGCCTATCACCATGTTGCTTGCCTTCATGGTCATGGACCTGTTCGCCATCGGTCTGGACCAGATCTCACTGGCCGCCCTGATCATCGCCCTGGGTATGTTGGTGGATAACGGCATCGTCATGTCCGAGAGCATTCTCGTGTCCATGGAACGGGGTCGTTCGGCGCTGGATGCCGCGCTGGAGTCGGCCGCCGAGCTGCGCGTGCCCCTGCTCACGGCATCGCTGACGACGGCGGCCGCCTTTCTGCCCATTTTCCTGGCCGAATCCAACGTCGGTGAGTACACCGCCTCTCTCTTCAAAGTGGTGAGTATCACCCTGCTCTGTTCCTGGTTGGTGTCACTGACGGTGATACCGCTGCTCTGCGTGTTGTTCATGCGTGTGAAGGCCCGCGACGGGGGTAAGGATGATCAACCCCGTGGGGCGGCCTATGGGCTCTACCGCCGGGTTCTGACCGCCTTGTTGCGCCGTCGGGCCCTCACCCTTCTGACCACGCTGTTGGTGTTCGCCCTGGCCATGCAGGGCTTCGGCCTCATCCCCAAGCTGTTTTTCCCACCCTCGGATCGCAACTATTTCAAGGTGGAACTGGAGCTGCCCATGGGTACGGCCATCGAACGCACCGAACAGGTGGTGACCGGGGTGGAGTCCTTCATGGCGCGGGAACTGATGGCGGACCGCGACCGTGAAACCGAAGCGAAATCCGCATCGGACCGGCCGACCGGCGTGCGTCATTGGGTCAGCTATGTGGGCAACGGCGGGCCACGCTTCCTGCTTTCCCACAACCCCAAGCCGTCCAGCCCCAACTACGCCCTCATGGTGGTGACCGTGGGGGGGCCGGGGGATATCCCCGCGCTGATGGCCGCCATCGACGGTCACGTGCGCGATCACTACCCGGACGTGGAGTTGACCCAACGGCGCATCGAGAACGGCCCGGCGGTGACCAACCCGGTGGAGGTGCGCCTGATCGGCCGGGACGATGCGGCTCTGTTTGGCGCGGTGGCTGATCTGAAACGCCAGATGGCCGACATGGGTGGCCTGCTCAGCATCAGCGACGACTGGGGGAGACGGATCAAGAAGCTGGTTATTCGTATCGATCAGGCGCGGGCCCTGCGCGCCGGGGTGAGCAGCGAGGACATTGCCGCCTCTCTGCAAACCGGGCTCAGCGGCCTGGAGCTGACCGAGTACCGCGAGGGTGAAGACGTGATCCCCGTGCTGCTGCGCTCGCGGGTGGCCGAGATGCGCGATTTCAACAAGGTGCGCTCCCTGTCCGTCTATTCACAGACGACCGGCGACTCCGTGCCGCTCAAGCAGGTGGCGGACATCGAGGTGGAATGGAACCCGGCCAAGGTCCTGCGCCGCGACGGGGTGCGCGTGGTCACCGTGGGGGCGCAACTGGCCCCCGGTTTCAATGCCGCCGACCGCTTCGGGCAGTTGCTGCCCTGGCTGGATGAGAGCACCCGGTCCTGGGGGCCCCGGGTGCGCTATGAACTGGGCGGCGAGAGCGAGAGCTCCGGCAAGGCCAACCAGTCCATCGCCGACAAGCTGCCCATCGCCGCTTTCATCATCCTCATCCTCCTGGTGGGCCAGTTCAATTCCATCCGTAAGGCCTTGATCATCCTGATCACCATCCCCATGGGCCTGATCGGCGTGGTGGTCGGGCTTCTGCTGGGCCAGTCCTTCTTCGGCTTCATGACCCTGCTGGGCGTGATCTCCCTGGCGGGCATCGTCATCAACAACGCCATCGTGCTGCTGGAGCGCATCCAGATCGAGCTGGATAACGGTCTTGACCACGCCGAGGCCATTGTCAGCGCGGCACGGCAGCGGGCGCGTCCCATCCTGTTGACCACGGCGACCACCGTGTTGGGGCTGGTGCCCCTGTACCTGGGGGGTGGTGCCATGTGGGAGCCCATGGCCCTGACGATCATGGGGGGGCTGCTGTTGTCGACCCTGCTGACCCTGGGCGTGGTGCCGGTGCTGTATGCCACCCTCTACCGGGTGCGCATGGGTTGATGGCGCGTACCGTTCATCCGACGCAAACCCTACGCCGGGTTGGCACCCTGGATGGGCGAAAGCGCTGAGACTGGGCGCTCGCACCACCGCATCGATGGAGTACGCCATGGCTTTCGCTTCACTTCCCGCCCGCGTTCAACGATCAATCGCCTGGACAATGATGGGCCTGCTGTCGCTGGTTTTCGCGCTCCCGGCGGCGGCTGATCAAGGCGCCTGGGATGCCCTGCCCGGTGGTGGGCACGTCGCCCTGATCCGCCATGCCAACGCTCCGGGCATGGGTGATCCGTCTCACTTCGACGTGGACGATTGCGCCACCCAGCGCAATCTGGACCCGACCGGGCGTGACCAGGCACGGGCCATCGGCGACCTGTTCCGAAGCCACGGCATCGCCTTCGCCGAGGTCCATAGCAGTCGCTGGTGCCGCTGCCTGGAAACGGCGCGCCTCATGGATCTGGGCCCTGTCAGCGAGCAGCCCGTGCTGAATTCCTTCTTCCAGGACTTCGCCCAGCGGGAGCCCCAGACCCGGGCGCTGGGGGAATGGCTGGCCGACCATCCGCTTCGGAAGCCCCTGATTCTGGTCACCCACCAGGTCAACATTACGGCCTTCAGCGGCGTGTACCCGGAGTCCGGTGAGATCGTGATCATGCGCCGCGAGGCGGATGGTGGATTCAGCGTTGTCGGCACGATACCGACCCTTTGATGCGCCGCGGATGCTGAAGGCGGACCAGCGTGGCGGGTGGTTGAACAGGCTTCGCTCTGGGCTTGTTCGGGCACTGGGCCTGGTAAGCGGCCTGGTAAGTGGCCTGGTAGGCGGACTGTCCGTCGGGTCCGCCCCCGCACACGCCGAGACCATCCACGTGGCCGCCCATGAGCCCTGGTGCACGCTCATCAACATCGCCCGCGCCGGCGATACCCTGCGCTTCGCGCCCGGGGAGTATCGGGGCTCCTGTCGTCTGTTCCTCAAGGGACAAGCCGACCAGCCCATCACCCTGACCGCCCTGGACCCGGAGCATCCGCCGCGCTTCGTCTCACCCGCCGCGAAACGCGACATCCTCGTACTGGAGGAGGTGAGACACCTGGTCATCGAGGGGCTGCGCTTCGGCCCATCAGGCCGTTGGTCCGATGCCGTGCGTATTGTGCGCGGTGAACACGTCTACATCCGTGGCAACCACTTCCAGGGGTTGGGCGGGCAAGCCGTGCTGGCCGCCTGGAGGGACACGCGCGATATCCGTGTGATTGGCAACCGCCTGGTCGACAACCACGCGACCGCGATCTACATCGGCTGCCATGACGGTAGACAATGCCGCTCCCGCGAGGCGCGGGTGGAAGGCAACCTCATCGATGGCGTGGACGTCAGCGGCGACGCCGTGGGCTACGGCATCCAGATCAAGCTCAACTCCACCGCCGTGGTGCGTGGCAACCGCGTGCGCAACACCCGGGGCCCGGGGATCATGGTGTATGGCTGCCAGGAGACGGCCACCGACTGCAGCGCCGAGACCTTGCGCGTGGAGGACAACTCGGTCGAAAACGCCTTCGGTTCGGACGGCATCACCGTCGGCGGTGGCCCGGTGACGGTCAGCGGCAACCGGGTCAGCGCCAGTCGGGGCTTCGGTATCTATGCGCAGAACTATGCCAAGCGCGGCCTTCAGCGCGACGTGCATATCGTCGGAAACCGGCTCTGGGACAATCTGGATGGGGGCATCGCGACCGAGGGATGGAGCGCTGACGCCGGCAATGAGATCCGCGACAACCTGCTCGCTTACCTGCCCGGTTCACCGTGGCTCAGGCCGGAGCATACGCTCGGCTCGGTGAGTGGAAACATCCGCTGCGCCCCCGCCGCCTGCTGCCTTGCCGAGTGAGGGGTGTCGCGGATCAGATCTCGAAGGATTCGAACACCGCCGGAGACAGGGTGGCGGCCGGTTCGGCCAGCGCGTAGCCCTGCAGGAAGCGCACACCGGAGCGGGCCAGCCAGGCCAGGTCGGCCATGTCCTCCACCTGACAGGCGATCACCGAAAGCCCCTGCTCGTTGGCATAGTGAACGATGGCGGAGACCTGTTTCTGGCGTTCAGGGTTGGTCGCCACCCCTTCCAGGGTCGGGGCGTGCAGCTTCAGGAAATCGATATCCAGGTGTTCCAGGTAGTTGCGGCGCAGATCGTCCGGTTCGTAGAAGTCCAGGGCGAAGGCGAGCCCCAGTTCCTTGATCTTGCGGTTCAGCTGTTTGGCGTGATCCAGATTCGTGATCACCGTGTCCTTGTCCATCTCGATGACAATCGCGCCCTTGGGCGGGTCGAAACGCCGGATGCCGGTGAGCAGATGGCCCAGTACCGTCGCATCGACCAGTGAGACGCTGGCCACGTTGATGAAGAACCGCAGGCTACGCGGCCCGGTGTTGGCGCGGGTTTCGGCGATGAAGCGGCGCAGGGCCTGTCGCACGATCAGCCGGTCCAACGCGGGCATCATGCCGTAGCGGTTGGCGATGGGGAGAAAGCGCGCCGCCTCGATGGATTGATCGCCATCGCTGATGCGGGTGAGGACCTCGTAGCTGTCAAAGGACGTGCCCTTGACGGCCACGATGGGCTGGAACAGCAGTTTGACGCCGTCGTGGGCGATGGCGGACTCGATGTGCAGGGCCAGGGGATCCACATTCATCGAGGTGGCCGGGTAGCGTGTCTGTTCGGTTTCAGTGATCTGGCTGCGGCGCAGACCCGACAGGATCGCGCCCAGCTTGCCCCGCAAGGCGAGCGCGGACAGTTCGCGGTGCGCGACGAACAGGGCATGGGTCGTGTTCGACCGATCGACGACATCCACCAGGCCACACTGGGCCGCGAGCAGGAAATCCTCGGCGGTCGGGCCATCGGACACCAGGATGCCGGTCACGTGCTGATCATCGGAGAGCCACTGTCGGAGGTAGCTGCTCAGACTCGCATTGGCCCGCAGCGCATTGCGCGCGACCAGGACCAGTGACGGGGACCGCGTCGCACGCGCGTCGATCAGCGCCTTCAGGTCGGTAACCACTTGCAGGGGGGTGCAGAGCTGTTCCTCGGCAAGGGCTTTGCCGATCGATTCGATCTGCGCGGGACGCTCGAACAGGGCAACCGCGTGGACCGGTGCGGAGGAGGGTGCGGGCGTGTCGCTCACCTCGCCTGTCCCCCGGCCCCGGCGAACACACGCTGATACTCCTCCGGGTCGAGCAGGGCGCGCAGATCGACGAACCCGCCACTGGGTGTCCCGCGCAGCTGTTCCAGGACGGACAGCAGATTCTCCGCCGTCTCAAGAGGGCTGGGCATACGTGCATCCGAGCGCGCGAGGGCGTGCCCCAGACCGGAGCTGGTTCCGGTGATCAGCGCGTGTCGCTTGTGCGTCATGGGGTATGGGGGAGTGCTTGTCCCTGTGGATCGGGGCCGCGGACCACCCGTCAGGCTTCAGGGCCGAATCCGCAGATCAGGTGGCCGCCGGATTTCTCGTCGAACTCGATGACCAGGTAGCCATGATCGCGCGCGGTTTCGAGCAGGGAGCCGAAGGTCTTGAACCCATGGTAGCGCTCACTGAAGCCGGGGTGTCGTCGTTTCAGGGTCTGTTTCACCATGGAACCCCAAAGCTTGTCCTCGCTGCGCTCCTCGAACAGGTCCTCGATCATGGACAGGACCAATTCGATGCCTTCCGCCTGCAGGGTGTCGAGCTCGTCCGGTGTTTCCTCCGTCGTCTCCGCGCGCACCGCGTCGTTGGGTTTTTCCTCTTTCGCGGACGGCTTCTTGTCGCGTTTGCCACCGGACCCCTTGCGCCCGCCGCCGTCCTTTTTCTTCTGCTCGCTGCGAACCAGGTCGTCGTAGTAGATGAACTCGTCGCAGTTGTCGCGCAGCAGATTGGAGGTGGCCGTCTTCACGCCCACGCCGATCACGATCTTGCCGTTCTCGCGCAGTTTGCTCACCAGGGGGGAGAAATCCGAATCACCGGTGAGCAGCACGAAGCTGTCCACGTGGGGCTTGGTGTAGCACAGGTCCAGGGCGTCCACGACCATGTGGATGTCGGCGGAGTTCTTGCCCGACTGGCGCACATGCGGGATCTCGATGAGTTCGAAGGCGGCCTCGTGCATGGGCGCTTTCGCGTCCTGGTAGCGGGCCCAGTCGCAATAGGCCTTGCGCACCACGATGTTGCCCTTGAGGAGCAGTCGCTCCAGAACCTTGTGGATGGCGAACCTGGGCAGGCGTGCGTCACGCACGCCCAGGGCCAGGTTCTCGAAATCGCAGTACACCGCCATGCTGCGGGTGGGGGTCGAATCGCTCATGGGCGCCGGGGGTTGAAGGATTGAAGGGCTGGCAGGGTACGGCTTCGGTTCATCAATAGCTATCGGGTCGAACCGCCGGTCCGTGTACCAACTATGGGTTATCGGCCACCCCCTGATCCGGGCTACCCTTGGCGCCCGTCACCTCCACAGCATGATCCCCGTTTCAGAGCCATGAGCAATTCCCTCGCCGATCAACTCGCCAAGGCCGGTCTCGTCGACAAGAAGAAGGCGGACAAGGCGGAAAACGCCAAATACAAGGAGCGGATGAAGAAGGCGAAGAAGAAAAAACGCGAACGGGTGGAGGAGGACTCGGACCTCACCCGCCAGGTGAAAGAGGCCGCGGCGCGCAAACAGGAAAAGGACCGCGCCCTGAACGCCGCGCGCAAGGCCGATGAAGAACAGCGCGCCCTCTGGGCACAGGTTAAGCAGATCGTTGCCGCCCACCGCGTGGAACCGCCCAAGGCCGATGCCGACGACACACTGGATTACAACTTCAGCGACGGTGCCCGCGTGGCACGCGTCGTCGTGACCGCCCGGCAGCACCGGCAACTGGGCAAGGGCTCGCTGGCCATCGTGCGCCATGACCAATCCTATGCACTGGTGCCCGGTGCCATCGCGGACCGCATCGCCGCGCGCCTTGCGGAGGCCGTGGTGGTACGCCATAGCGCGGACGATGAGCCCGACGCAGACGATCCCTACGCGGACTTCCAAGTACCGGATGACCTGATGTGGTGAACGCATCGAGTGTCCGGGGCGAGCGCGCAAAGCCCATGAAGCCAAGGAAAAGCCCATGACCGATATGCCCATCCCCCGACAGATCGCATTCATCGCCATGCCGTTTCGCGAGCGTGAGACGGGCGTTACCGATGGCAGTGCCCCCACCAGTATCGATTTCGACCACCTCTCGCGGATGCCGATACGCAGCGGGCTTTGGACGAGGTTCTTTCCGCCCTCGCGCGCATGATCTGGCTGCATCAGGCCGACGCCATGGCGCACCTGAAACGCGACCTGGACGAGACCGCGCCACGCTATCGCAAGACCCTGCGGGTACGGGCCCGCGTCGCCGACGGGGGAGAACGGGTGGTGTCCCGTCCCGCTGATGGCCGCGGATCGGTGAACACCGCGCAACCCGGTGATTACATGGTCACCAACCAGCCCCCCGCCCGGGAGCAATACGTCATCAGGGCGGATCGCTTCGCGGCACGCTACGACCCGATCGACGGCGAAGAGCCCGGTTCGGAGACTGACGAGGAGGGCGGTTTGCTCTACGAGGCCAAGGGCGAAGTCAAGGCGCTCACCGTGGATGAGGCCCTGCTCACGCGCTTGAAGCAGGATGACGGCTTTTACCTGGAGGCCGACTGGGGCGAGGCTCAGATCGTGAGAAAAGGTGACTCTCTCGTCGCCCCGCCGGACCTGTCCGAGATCTACCGGATCGCGCGCTCGGAGTTCGAACTGAGTTACACGCGATGCGAAGGCTGAAAGCCGCGCGCGGCCCGCGTCAGAATTCCTTGTAGATCCGTGCCAGGGGGTGGCCCGGTGCGTCCATGGACAGATCGTTGAAGTATCCGTAGGGCGTACGCACCACGGCATAGTCCACCGCCTCCAGCCGTTGTGCCGCGCGCTCGAGCAGTTCATGGGCCGGACCGGGCTCCGCCTTCTCCTCGCCCAGGTGCGTGAACGAATGCAGCACCACCGTCTGGGTGTCCCACTTGCGGGCCAACCACTTCGCGTTCTTGAGCAGTTTCTTCTCCGCGCCGCTGCCCTCGCGGACGTCGGACGGCTCCACGTGGACGAAGGCCACCACCGCCTTCACGGCTTCATCGGCCGACGCCTCGGGGGCTTCATCGAGGGTCTTCAGGGTGGGTTGCCAGTGGAAGCGGGTGCAGTACCAGAACAGGACTCGCATGGTGGGCCGGTGAGGAGGGTTGGGGAGGTGAACCGTCAGACGGGCGGTGACGAATGGGCCACCCGAGGACTATCAGCGCGCCCTCGCGGGCACGGCGACCGCGTCAGTGCATGGGTTTGGCGGGATACTTTTCGACGTACCGGGCCAGCACCTCACGTACCGCATCGGGCACGTCCTGCTCATCCATCTGGCGTTTGCCATCGGCGAAGAAGCCGCCCACGTCATCAGGCAGGCGCTGGGCCAGGTCATCGAACACCCGCGCCATCAGCTCGGGGTCCAGTGCGCGGGTGGCGGCGACGCCGACATTGAGATTGAGCACGCGCCAGGGGCGCCAGGGGTTCTCGCGGTCCTCGTCCGCGGCGACACGTTCGGAGGCGGCTTCGGCCACCTCCTCCATCATCAGGCACATCTCCACCAGGTGTGGCGGCTCGTTGATGCCATTGGTAAGCCAGGCGAAGCCGTCGGCGGCACCCTGCAGGTTGTCCAGTTTGGCTCCCCGGCGGGCGAACCAGACCGCGAGGGTGGCAAAGACCAGCGACAGGTTGTCGCGCTGATCCATGATCTTCAGCTCGCGCAACTGGGCCGACAGGCGGTCGAGCAGGTCTAGCCCATACCCCGCGATCTCCGTGATGTCGTGTTCCCCCAGGGTCTGGTCGCTCTGTTCCAGGGCGGCGGTCAACTGGAAGAAATCCGACAGGGCATTGGCCAGCACCAGAGGCCCGTCCTCATCGTTGGGGAAGGTGCGCTCGCGTTCGTTTTCGTCGATGACCGCCTTCATGACGGTGAGGGCGGTGTCGGAGGCGGGGGCGATGGCAATGGTCAGCGTGTTCATGGGCGCGACTTTAGCAGAGGGTTTGCCCGTACGGCCGTCGTTTCGGTGTGGACATCCTCGCGCGGTCCCGTCGCGACGGCGTTGGGTGCAGCGCACGCGCCCGAGCGGAGAATGCTCGCCGCCGGTCTCCTCCTCCCGTGTGGGTCTGACCACAGGGTGGGGCTGACCACCGGGGCGCGCCCTGCTGTGCCCGGATCGTAGCGGGTTGCATACAGCCGCCATCCCGGCGCATGGTGCGACGCAGACGTGTCGCAGGGAGCATTCGTGGTCAATGGGAAGATCAGTCCGTGTCTATTGTTTTGATCTGGAAGGGCGCATCCACTCGGTGCCGTTGGCCTTGGCCGATGCGCTGGAGCGGGGTGAGGGCCGGAGCACGCGTCTGGCGCGGGCCACCGTGCGTTTCGCGGAGCTGGTGGTCGAGTGGGAGCGGCGGCGGCCGGTCGATGTACTGCGTGAGGTTTACTACCTTCAGCGCTTCGACGAACGAGGATATCTGGACGTGGCGCGCCTGCGCCGTGAGCGTTTGGCCATGGCCGATATGCTCGTGGTTCCCGGCGCTGGCAGCAGCCCGGCTGTGGTGGCCAGCGGTCATCGCTTCGTGCAAAGAGGGCGGTTCTGGCAGCCCTCCCGGGAGCAGTGCACCCTGATCCATGGCGCGGTGTTTGGCCGCTTCCGGGTCCCGCGCCTACGCGCGGACTGACGTTCCCGGCGCGCGCGGCCTATTCGCCGACGATCTTGCGGATCGGGTGGGTCTTGCACACGACCTTTTTCAGCATCTGATCGCTGACCTGGGTGTAGATCTGCGTGGTGGTGATGCTCTGGTGGCCAAGCAGCCGCTGCACGTAACGGATATCCGCCCCCGCGCTGAGCAGGTGGGTGGCGGCCGAATGACGCAACATGTGCGGGGTGATGCGCCGTTCGAGGCGAGCGGCCTCTCCGGCGCGACGCACCAGCAGGCGGAGATACTGGGTGTCGGCGGCGCGTCCACGGGTGGTGATCAGCAGGCCATCATGCCCGGGCTCGCGGGTGTGGCGGGTGCTCATGTAGGCACGCACCAGGTCACGGATGCGGCTGTCGGGCAGGTAAACGATGCGCTCGCGGTCGCCCTTACCGTGGATACGGATGCAGGCCTCGTTGAGGTCGATATCCGGCAGGCTTACCGACGCCAGTTCGCCGATACGCATGCCGGTGGCGAACAACAGTTCGAGCGTCAGCAGGGTGGTCAGTTGGACGAAGCCGTGGCGGTCGCCGGCCAGCTCGATCAACTCCTCCACGCTGCAGCGGGCACTACGCCCGCAGCCCATGGACCGGCCGGGGGCATTGAGCAGCCTGCGCAGTTCCGAGCGGCTCAGGCCCCGGGGCAGCCGTGCGGGCAGCTTGATGGGGGTCGACAGGGTGCGGAAGGGGGTGGTGCTGATCACCTCGTCCTCCTCGAACCAGCGAAACATGGCTTTCAGGCAGGCCAGGCGTCGTTTCACGCTGGTGGCCTTGAGCTCACGGGTCTCGAACAGGTAGCGGATGTATTCGCGCAGCAGGTTCTTGTCGCAGTCAGCCAGGGGTTTGGATGGCGGCGCGAAGTGTTGAAACTCCTCAAGGTCGCGTTCGTAGGCGCGCAGGGTGTGGTGCGAGAGCTTTCTCGAATGCCGACAGTGCTCCAGAAACCGCGTACATGCTTCGCTCAACCTCATGCCTTCCCCGTGCCCCTGTTATGCCAGCGGGTGAGTATGTCCCGAGCGCCGCGCGCTGGCACGTCGAATGGATAAGGAAGCTCTGAACGAATCGTGACACGGCGCCTTGGCCCGTCTAATCGCCCATTTCAGCGTTGCGAATCTTCGCAATAGCGGGCTATTACATGCGATTCGCGCCTTGAACTGAACGATTATCCAAACCAATCCGCTCGCGCCAGATTCATTCAGAGCTTCCATAAGGCGAGGCGTCGCGCGGGCTCACGCGTCGGATGATCAACCCATCCCATACGCGGCGAAACCGGCTCTGGATGCAGAGGCCCCACTGCTGGTTTTCGAATGTGTCGAGGCTCACGAAACGGCGCCTGCGGGCGGGGCATCTTGGCCCCACACCCGCACCGGGCGAGCGTCGAAAAGACGTCATCAATCGGCGCGGATTCCCACGCTGATTCGGAGATAGACACTCATGCGTAACACCACCCGTACGGCCCTCGCGGCCCTGATCATCCTCGCCACCCCCGCACTGGGCTCGACCGCCTGGGCCGATGCCCATTCCGGCGCACCGGCCGATGGTGACATCGCGTTGCCGGGCGACTTCAAGTCCTGGCCCCTGTTCGCCAAGCACATCAACAAGAAGGCCCATGTGCGCGATATCTACATCAACGCCACGGGCGCGGCCTCCAGGCCCGGCGAGCCCCTGGCCGATGGCACGACCTTCGTCATGACCATCTACAACGCGACCAAAGATGCTTCGGGGACGCCCATCAGGGATGCCGAGGGCAATCTGGGCAAGTCGTCCCTGGCCAAGGTCTTCGTAATGAAAAAGGGCAAGGGCTGGGGCGCCGACGTGCCCGAGAACCAGCGCACCGGAGACTGGGTCTACGCCGCCTATACCGCTGATGGCGCCAAGGCGGATGTGGACTACAACGCCTGTCGTGC
>JBMYTY010000004.1:0-17316 GCA_049604855.1 Gammaproteobacteria bacterium
ATGCCTGCCCCAAGGTCATCAAGGACATACTTTTCCGTGCCGCCGAGCGCACGCGCCTGCCGCTCACCCTGGTGGCCAACCAGAGCGTGCCGGTGCCGCGTCTGAAGAACATCCGTGCCGTGCAGGTGCCCCCTGGGTTCGACGTGGCCGACAACCACATCGTGCAGGCGGTGGAGAAAGGGGACCTGGTGATCACCGCCGACATCCCCCTGGCCAGCGAGGTGATCGACAAGGACGCCCACGCCCTGAATCCGCGCGGCGAGCTCTATACCAAGGAGAACATCCGCCAGCGGCTGAACATGCGTGATTTCATGGATACGCTGCGCTCCAGCGGCGTCCAGACCGGCGGGCCGCCCGCCTTGGGCCAGGCGGAGCGGCGCCAGTTCGCCAACCAGTTGGACCGGTTCCTGGCGCGTGCTGGGAAGTAGACGCGCTGGGGTGTCGAAAGGTGAGTCAGCTGTCGTGTGGGGTACCGCCCTGGTCGGGCGGGAAAGACGCCTCGGAGGCCCGTAGGTGGGACTGGGGGTCGTAGCCCATACCGGGGCGCCGAAACGGGCTGCCGAACAGACCCAGCAGGGTGATGGCCGTGGCCGATACCAGGTAAAGCACGCAGAGCAGGGCCACCACGGGCCAGATGAAACCGGCCCCATCAGCCGTGCTGTCCAGGTCGCTATGGACGATGGCCCAGATTCCAAGGGAAAGGGCGAGGGTTATTCGTATCGCCTTGAAGCGGTTCATGTTCATTCAGCCCGGGGTTGATAAGTCCAGGGTCAATAAAACCGGGGTCAATCAACCGGGATGCAGCCGCGCAGCCAGCCGTCCTCGGCAAAGTTGGCGTTGTTGCCGCCCTTGCAGGTGACCGATTCGCCGTTCGCCTTACGAAAGACCTGATTGTCCCGCGACAGGCTGCAATCCTGGAGCATTCCGTCGGCGTAGAAACCGACCCGCACACCGCCGTAGCCGGGGGAATCGCAATGGACCTTGTGCTGGCGTGTTTCCAGGATGGCGTAGTGGGCCATGGTGCAGCCGCGCACCTGGGTGTTCGGGAAGAAATCCACGCCGCCGTTACCCGAGCAGTTCACTTGGTGGCCTCGACGCGTGGGGACCGGGAACGACGAGTCCTCCCGCAGCCGACCACAAGCCCGCAGGGCACCGTCCTTGAAGAAAGTGGCCGGGTAGCCGGAGCGGCAATGCACCTGTTTGCGGGTGCTGCCGATGATGAAGGTGTGGTCGGCGCTGAGGCGACAGGTGCGCAGCTTACCGGTCGGGTGATGGATTTCCGTGCCCGCCACGCATGGGGGTGCCTTTCCAGCGGAACGTGGTGCGGGTTGGGCGGCGGGTGGTGATGTGCCGGTGGCGGGACCAGCGGGCGGTGTCCGATAGATTCCGGCTGGGGTCTTGGGGGGTGGACCGGAACGCTCGAGCCGTATGGTTCCGGCATTGCCCGCGTTGTCGGTAAAGCGACCGTCGACGCGCCGCCCATCTTCGCTGAGGGTGCCGCTGATCGTGGCCACGTAGTTGCCGGATCGTGCGGTGTACTTGACGGAGCGATCCTCGATGGTCCCCGTGAGTTCACCCTTGGCATAGGGCGAGCGGAAGCTTTGCCCTTCCTGGCTGAAGGTGTAGTGCACGGTGCTTTTACCGGGACTGCCGTCTTTCTTGGTCCAGCGGCCGTGCTGTGTCCATTTGCCGCTCATATCGACGCCGGACTCGGGCACGCCCGGAATATCCGCCGTCTTGGGCGCTGGTTCGGAGCGTTCGAGCCTGATGGTTCCGGCATTGCCCCGGTTGTCCGAGAAGCGACCCTCGATGATCCGTTCACCAGGGCTGAGGGTGCCCTTCATCCGTGCCGCGTAGGTGCCGGTGCGAACCGTGTACTCAACGGAGCGACCATCGATGGTGCCGGTGAGCCCCCCCTTGGCATACGGTGAGCGGAAGCTTCGCCCTTCCTGGCTGAAGGTGTAGTGCACGGTGCTGTTACCGGGGCTGCCGTCCTTCTTGGTCCAGCGGCCGTACTGAGTCCACCTGCCATTGAGGTCGAACGTGGACCGGGCTTGGACCGGCGCAGCCCCTGGTACGACCGGGTCCGATGGGGCAGTCCCCCGGCTAGCCTCACATTGATCGAGCAACTTGCGCGCCTTCAACATATTCGCCCGCATCTGTTCGGCATAACGGGCATTGCCGCCGTCCGAGGCGGCTCGCTGGTAGGCACGCAGGGTCATGGCGTACTTCTGCTTGTCCGACGCGCAGTCGACTCCGACGGGCGTGGTATTCAGCGGTCGGTCGGTCCGTGCCGGGGGCGTGTCCGGGGAGGTGTCGGTGATTCCCGGTCCTGCCCCCGGGCTGGTGTTGCCGCCCAGGCCGGTGATGTTCCCCAGGGCCGCGTTGCGCTGCTCCCAGGCCGCACGGGGCATGGCATAACGTATCCGCCAGCCGTCGCCCGTGTCGTACAGGCGGGCGACGAAGGGCTGGTCGATCATGAGTGACCTGCCGGTACCACTGACCAGTGACGCCTTGAGGCGGTACAGGATCAGGGCGGTCTCGCCGTCACCATCGACGCCCGCGTCCAGCAACTCGAAGGAGCGGGTGTCCCAGTAGGCCCAGAGGGCCTCGGCCAGGTTGCCGAAGCGCTCAAGGTAGGTCGTCCGCCCCGCCGCGGGTACGTGGCTGGTATCCACCAGGGAGAGGTAGGCGGCCCGGTCCTCGCGCTGGTCGGCGGCGTGGTAGCGGTACAGGGCATTGGCCGCTTCGGTGGGTGTGCCCGCGCGGGCGATTCCGGCACCGGGCAAGAGGGCGAGTGCCAGGAGGATGGCCAGGAAAAGCTGAACGGCCGGGGATGTGGAAGGGAGGCGGGTATTCATGGCACTACCTCGGGCACTACCTCGCATCCGGGTTGTTGATCCGGTCGAAATGGACCTTGGGATTGAAGTGATAGGTGTACTGGATCACCAGGGTGCGGGTGTTCTCGAGGCCTGTTTCGTCCCGTACCCGCACCACAACCGGTACCGGCAGCCGGAGGGTGGACAGATTGCCTTCGTGGATGGCATCGGCCCAGCCGCGCAGGCGCGATTGCAGCAGGTCGACGCCGTAGCCGATGAAGGCGTCGCGGGCACCGTTCAGGCCATCGCTGATGCGGCTGCCCAGGTCGTCGGATGGGGCCTGACCCCGGAGTTCGGCCTTGATCCGGTCCCGACCGGCTTCGTACATGCCCTTGCTGCCGACCCAGACCTGCAGCCCCTCCAGTCCCGCGCTGAGCATGTTGAGGAAGGTTTCCGCACGGTCGTGGCTAGCGCTGCTCAGACGTCGGTAGTCTTCCTTCAGGTAGGCGGCACTACCTTTGAGATCGTTGTAATAGGCTTCGCTGCCGACCGCGAGTCGTTCATCCGCATCCTGGCCCAGTCCATTGATCGCACGTTCCAGATTGCCCTTGAGGGCGGTGTAGGCGGCGTCGTCATCGGTCAGAATCGTCTCGTCATGGTCGCGCAGGGCGACCTTGGGGTCCGGCGCGAGCCAGCGCAGCGGGGTGGTCGCTTTTCCATTGCCATTGACCGAGACGGTCTTGGACAGGCTGCCCAGCGCCGTGGCGGGTTCGACCATCCAACGTTTCGACCCCGGGTCGTCTATCTCGACGGTGATCACGCTCATGTCCTGGCCCTCGCCCTCCTGAACAGAGCGGGGATCCGCTCGCAGCCGGATGCGCGGGCGTGCATCGGCGAGGGTGATATGGGCCTTGGGATTGCCCAGGCGGTGCCGTGCACGGAGTTCGATGGTGTACTCCGACAATGGGAAGTTGTCGGGCAGCTGGGGGGCGGTCCAGTGGATCTCGGCCCTGCCCCGGGCGTCGGTGACCGTGGCGGGCAGGGTCCGGCCCAGGTCGGTGAGACGCCGACGTGGATCGTCAAGGGTGATGGTGACGCGCTCGTCGGCCAGTGGTCTGCCCTTGTCCACCAGGGTGAGGGTGAACCGGAGACGGCCCTGGCCGTCGGCGGCGATGCGTGCTTGGTCGGGTTCGATCCGTATGCCATTGCCCGGGTCCGCCGCCGCCACGCAGGCGTCACCTTCGCTGACATAGCCGTCGGGGCATTGGCTGGCGCCCGAACGCTCGTCCCGCGCTGCCTTGGGGCACAGGCCCCGTTCGATGTAGGCCACCAGGATGCTGTCCAATACCGCTTGTGCACGCCCTGTGGCGGAACCGTTCAGCTTGACGCCGATCCAGCAATCTCCGGCGCCGCAGCGCGCATCCCGTCCGAGCCTCGGGCTGGCCTTGAGTGCGGCGGGCGCCGCTTCGCAGAGAAAACCACCCGCCTCGGCGGGCCTGGTCATGTTGCCTGAGTCGTTGCGCCGTGGACCAAACAGCTTGGGGCCGAACCAGGTCACTCCCGGCTTCTCACTTACCGTGAAACCACCATCCTCATCGGTACCGTGAGCGCGCAGCATCTTTTCGACGGCCGCCCGATTGCCCACATAGGGTTTCGCGTCGATGCCCTGGCTCTTGTCGGGACCCAACCCACTCCACCAGCAACGACGGTCATCGCTGCCATAGTGGTGGCCACAGAATACGTAGTTCGAACCGCGCTCGGCCGCGCCACGGCTGATGTCGGCACCTTGGGCGACCAGTCCCTCGCAGATGCCGACCAGGGTCGGTTGATTGGATCCGAATTCGCCGTAGGCCCCTTGGGATTGGGCGGTCTTCACGAAGCGGGTGGAGCAGCTTTCCGTATCAGCCGCGGCCCAGCCGAAGCTGAGCGGCAGCGACAACACAGCCGTGAGCAGCGGTACCGTGAAACGAGCGTGGCGGAGCATGATTCGACACCTCCAGCGGGCACCGGAAGCAGTGCCGGTCGCGTGGGCGTGTCCTCAGTGTAGGCCGGCTCCGCGATTGGGAGCGCTGAGTGAAATCACGGAAGCCGGGGATTGCGTCGATGTGTCATCGGTTGCCGGCATTGCTGGCGGCGAGCAGACGGCTGGCGAGGTCATTGATCCGGTCCGCGGCGGCCTTGCTGTCCTTACCTTCCAGGTCCCGCGCCAGATTCACCAGGGTCGAGGCGACCTCGGACTGAACCGCCGTGCGCTGTTCGGAAGCACGGGCGCTGTTCACCGTGGCGGTTTGCGTGGCCTCGGTCGCGCCCCTGCCTTTGACCGCGGTGTCCAGTGTGTCCACCAGTCTTTGCAGTATGCGGTACACCACGGTGGCGGAGAAGCCACCGAACATGGCCAGGGTGGGGCGACTGAAGTTGGCCACCGAGCCCTGCCCGAACACCCCGTCGGGTATCAGTTCCACCAGGATGATGCCGGAGATGAGGCCGAGGATGATGCGCGCCCAGTAGGTGGACTCGTAGCGTGGGTCGAAGTTGACCTGGGTGACGTACTTGTTGGCCTGGAAGAGCGAGGCGAAGGAGGCACCGAGGCCCGCGCAGGCGATGAGGAATATCTGGTTGAAGAGCAGGACTTCGCCTTCGGAATCGAGCAGGCCAAGGTTGATGGTGTCGACGTTGACGTGGCCGCTGAGGGAAACGCCCAGCAGCACGGAGAGAAACAGGAGGGCGAGCAGCGACAGGCGCCGGACCAGGGGAACGGAGCCCAGGAAGTCCAGGGGAGACTGCTTGCGTGGGTCTTCGTGCAGCAAGGAGATCGCCAGGGGGGTGGCCGGGGAACAGATGCGGCTCAATTGGCGGTGGATGTCGGCGAGGGTGTGGATGTTGTCCGAGGTCAGCGGGCTTTGCGCGCTCTCGATGTCGCTCAGGTCCTTGAAAAGGGCGGCGGGAGTATCGAGGCCATTGGCCATGGCATAGCGCACCATGGCCCGGGTTTCGCGAAGCAACTGCTTGGGCCAGATCGGCTGCGAAACTGGTAGTCCGGAATGCTCCGATTCTGGAGCGGTGGAAACAGCCGTGGACGCAGTGGCGGGCTTCGTCGTGGAACCATTCTTGTCCTCAGGGGCGCTCATGACGTCTTCCTTTACGTTTTGTTATTAGCGCTGAGCATAGCCAGCGAAACGGGCATTCACCATAGCCAGGTGCATCAGGCAGGCGGGCGTCAATGGTCGGCGTCGGGTGAGTGTGTACCCGCCGGGATGGTCAGGGCAGGCGTTGGCCTATGCGTACCCGGGAAGCGCCCAATGCGGCGAAATAGCTCCGCCAGAGACTGACCAGATGGCCCCTTTGCGCGTCAGCAAGGGCGGGGCGGCCCGGGGAGTGCAGGCGGCCGAAACCGAAGATGTCCACGCTGGACCCATCAAAGCGGGGCGTCATGCCGGCCGAGGCCGGGATGTCCGTGAGATCTCCCGCGCTTGCGTCCAGTACCCGGGGCCAGGGCAGGGCGGGGGAGTTCTCCAGCATGTCGCTGAAGATGGTCCAGCGCGTGGGCAGGCGGCCGGAGTCCCTCAGGGTGCTCGCCGTCGCGGCGAGGGTCAGCAGGATGTCAGAGTGCACGTGGGCCTGGTCGGTGTTGAGCAGGTCTTTGGCGCGGCTGACCAGCGCCTGCTGGAAACGGGTGCGGTCGCCGCGCGCGCGCATGCTGCTGCACGAACCGAGGAACGAGCCCAGCAGGCCCTCGTCCGGGCAGCCGGGGTAACAGGCGTCGAACAGGGTCTCGCTATCGGTATGTCGACCGGCGATGGTGCGCATGAGCACCCGTTCGCCCGCCTCCAGGGAGTCGAACACCTTGCCAAGGCCTTCGAGCAGGATGTCACGGTCGTGGTCATCGAGGCGCTGGGTGCGATCGATGGCGACCACGGTGAAGCGTTCGCTGTAGCCGCAGTAGTCGGGTTCGGCGGCTTCAGCCGGTGGAACGCAGATGGCCGCCGCCATCGCCACCAGGAAAGCCCAATACCTCGGCCCGGACCTCGTGTTCGATGGTGCGTTCGTCATAACGGTTGAATACCTGGGGCAGGGTCGTGTCGGCACGGGCCTGGCGGTTGCTGATCTCGTAGGCCTGCAGGCGCTGGCGGATATTGAGCACCACGGTCTGCAGGGCGTGGCGGCGCACGGCGGCGCACAGGGCGCGGCCCTTCTCCAGTTCGGTCAGTTCCTTCGAGACCCGGTCGAGCTGGGTCTCGAAGTATTGCATGCGCTTGTTGCGGTCCTCGGCGATGGCGTTGAACTTCCTGTCGAAGGTCTTCTTGGCCGCCATGAAGCGCTTCTCCAGTTTCTCGCGGGTGCTGGTGATGTGTTCGTAATCCGGGTGCGGGTCGTGGCGTGCGAAGGCCAGCACCACGCCGATGGCGAACACCACGACGTTGAACAGCAACAGGGTGAGGCCGGTGGTGGTCAGCTCGGCGGACAGGACATTGCTCGCCACCTCGCGGATGCCGTCCTGCTGGAGCATCTGGGAAAAGCTGGTGCTGGTCTGCTCGATGAAGTGCACGTAGTGCTCACGCAGCATGGCGAGCACGTAGAACATGGGTGCGATCAGCCCGCTGATGAGCAGTGCGCCCAGGTAATAGGGAATCATCTGGGTGAAGCGCCGGTGCCCGGTGCTGCGTCGGATCCAGGTGCCCATGAAGTGGGCGAACAACACGAAAACGCCACCCAGTACCAGGGCGATGAGCAGCGACAGCATCGGGCTTTCCTCGAAGAACAGCTCGAAGGCGAACTTGTTGATGGGCACCTCGGCGATGGCAATGATCAGCATCAGCACGGGGTAGGCGGCACGCATGGACACGCGCAGGGGGCGGCCCAGTTCGGCGCTCAACTCGGTCTCGTGTTGCCGGGCGCGCTCGTAGGCGTCTTTCAGGCCCTGGAATCGGTGTGACTTGTTGCCATGGGTGCGTTCCACGCCGTCGAAGAGCTGGTCGAACTCCTCCTTCACCTTAGCGCGTTTCTCGGGATAGACATCGTCGCGCTCACGGAGCAGCTCGTCCTCGCGCGATTTCAGTTCCAACTCCAGGTCCTGCACCAGGGCTTGGTGACGGTTGAGCTCGCTGCGCGCGGCGGCGGCGATGTCGTCTCGGAACGGGTGGCGGTCCTCGTCGGCGGCGGGGATTCCGGCCTTGCCGTGTTTGGTGCCGGTGCGTTCGTCCACGCGCTTTTGCGCGCTGTCATAGCGCTCGTACTGGGACAGGGTCTTTTCGTTGATCTGTGCCAGCCTGGCCGCTACGTCCACGGTTCACCTCATGTGCGCGGGAGGTCGCGCGATACATCGCGCCCATGGCGCACGATGGTTGGTTACCATACACCCCTTCCACGGGGTTCGGTGAAAGCTAAGGTCCGCCATGTCCCACGCCACCCCACATCCCTTCGAAACAGGTCGTGCCCCCGCTCCGGGATGGACGGGAACGCAACACGGCCGAGCACGCATATCCGGGGGTTGAATGCAGGCCAGTGAACACGCCGCGACGTCGCGCCTGTCGACGTTGATCGCCGGGATGGTGTCGGGCCTGTTCCTGGTCTTTACCTCGGTGTCCTTCGCGGCCCTGGTGTATGTGTCACCCCTGGATGGTTACCTGCAACTGGCCATCAACCAGTTGTTGTTCGGTGCGGCCGCGGCGGCCTTGATCATCGCCTTTCTCGGGGGATACCCCGGCACCGTGTCCATGCCCCAGGGCCGTATCGCGCCCCTGGTGGCGGCCATGGTCGCGGTGGTGGTGGGCGGCGCGGCCCTGCCCGAGCGTGAACTGTTCGCCACGGCCATGATCACCGTGGCCGTGAGCACGGTGTCGGTGGGTGCGTTCCTCTACCTGCTCGGGCGACTGGGTCTGGGTGGATTGGTGCGCTTCATTCCCTACCCGGTGATCGGCGGGTTCATCGCCGGAACCGGCTGGCTTCTGTTGCTCGGTGCCGTGCGCATCATGTCCGGCGTTGTGCCCACACCCGCGCACCTGGGTGCCTTGCTGTCCGCGCGCGAGCTGGAACTCTGGCTGCCGGGCCTGCTGTTCGGTGCGGCTCTGTTCCTGGCCGGTCGCTATTGGAAATCGGTCTGGACCTTTCCCGTCATGCTGGGCTTGGGCGCGGCCGGGTTCTTCGGTGTGTATGCGGCGTCCGGTACCGGTCCCCAGGCGCTCATGGCCGCGGGCATGACCTTGGGGCCACTGCCCAAGGGTGATGCGGGTGCTGAGGCCATGATCGGTCTGTTGGCCGACGTCGAGTGGGCGGCCATCTTCGCCAGTGGTGGCACCCTGGGCACCATACTGGTGGTCAGCGCGGTCTCACTGCTGCTCAGTTGCAGCGGGCTCGAGCTTGAGACCCGCAGCGACCTGGACCTGGACAAGGAACTGCGCGCCGCGGGGCTGGCCAACATGGTGGCGGGCAGTGGGGGCGGAATCGTCTCCTTCCATGCCCTCAGCCTGTCCGTGGTGGCGCGGCGCATGGGCACGGACAGCCGCTGGGTGGCCCTGATCGCGGCCGGGCTGTGCCTGCTGACCCTGTTCTTCGGTAGCGCTGTTCTCGATTACCTGCCACGGGCGCTGATCGGCGGGATGCTCGCCTACCTGGGGCTGGACTTCCTGCATCGTTGGATCGTGCGCGGCTGGTCAGAGCTGTCCCATTCCGAGTACGCCATCGTGCTCGCGATTCTGGTGATCATGGTCAGCGTGGACTACCTCACGGGCATTGCCGCCGGCTTGGTGGCGGCGGTGCTGTTGTTCGTCTTCACCTACAGCCGTGTCAGCGTCATCAAGACCGCCGTGTCCGGTGCCGAGCTGCGCAGCAATGTGGAGCGTGGGCCCGCCGAGCAGGCGGTGCTTCTGGACAAGGGCCGGGGGTTGTCCATCTACCGCCTGCACGGTTTTCTGTTCTTCGGCACCGTGGCCAGCCTGCTGGAGCGGATCCGCATGCGCGTGGAGAACGAGGAGCAGGCCCCCGTCAGTCACGTGGTGCTCGATTTCGACCAGGTCACCGGCATGGACTCGTCCGCCCAGTTGAGCTTCAAGAAGCTGCTGCAAAGGGCGGCGCGCTCCGGCTTTCACGTCACCCTGTGCGGCTTTCAGCGCGGGCTTGAGCCTCCACTGGCGACCGCACCCGGTGAACCTCTGAGGATCGTCGCTGACCTGGACCGTGCCCTGGAGCTGTGCGAGATCGAATTACTCGGTGAACTCGCCGACAGCAGCGCGCGCGGCGATGAAGCGGAGACCTTGCTTACCGACCTGCTGGGTGACGCGCATGTGGCCCGACAGATCGCCGCCTCCGCCCGTCGTGGCGAACTGGCCGATGGTGACGAGTTGTTCGCCCAGGGGGACGAATCCCACTCCATGGCCTTTCTTTACCAGGGCACCCTCAGCATCGTGCTGCACCTGCCTGGGCGCGATCTGCGCCTGCGCGCCATCAAACCTGGCAACTTCGTGGGAGAGATGGGCATTTATCTCGGTGAGCGGCGAAGTGCGTCCGTGGTCGCCGACGGCACGGCCCGGGTGCTGGAGTTGAGCGATGATGCATTGGCCGAATTGGAGCGAGAGCGCCCGGAAATCGCATTGCGCCTGCATCGGGCCATGGTGCAATTGCTTTCACGCCGCCTGGCCAATGCCAACAAGGCCATCGAGCGCCTGCTGGAGTAGGCTCTCGGGACCTCACTCGGAGATTGGCCCATGAACGAGTACATCATCCAGCAACTTCTGCCCGCCACGAACTGGTCCGCGGAGATGTCCGATGGCAGTACCGAACCCCTGGTGTGCTGGGCCCTGGTGCAGTATCGCGACGGCACCCAGGCGGTGATTGGCATGATCGGAGACGAGGAGGAGCAGACCCGACTGCTCGACCCGGAAGAGGACTTCGAAAACTACAGCTACGACGAGCCGGTTTAGAAAGGTGCAGGGGTGTGCGCCGGATGCGCTGACGCACTGATCTCAGGCCGGATGGGCGGCAGGCGCATCGGGTTTGGTCCGTCATTCAAGATCCATCCGCCGGATGTCCTCACCCACGTCAGTGCCCCAGTCCTCCGAGTACCAACCCGTCCGTACAAGGGTGTGAAACGAGGACCAGCGCCAATCCGCCGCGCGGGCGCAATATCCGTGCTTGACCGGGTTGTAGTGGATGTAATCCATGTGCAGGCGCCAATCGTTTTCGTCGCGGATCAGGTGATCCCAATAACGGGGTTGCCAGACAGGGGTATGCGCCGCGCCCTGGAACAAGTGGGTGAAACGTTTCTTTATCTCGCGCCAGCGTGAGGAATGGTCGGCGTCCCCCTCCGGTAGCACCCAAAGCGCATGGAGGTGATCCGGCAACACCACCATGGCCGAAATTTCGAAGGGTCTGCGACTACGCTCCCGCCGAATCGCGTCGCGAAGCAATTCCACGGTGGCCTCGGAATCGAATATGGGGCGCCGCCATCGCGTCACGACGGTGAAGAAATAGGTCCCACCCGGTTGGTAGACGCGTACAGCCCTGCTCATTGCCGCTCCCTGGCAAATCAAAGATTCGGGAATGATGCCGGATGCGCTTGACGCTTATCCAGCCTACGAATCGAGCCTACGAATCGAGGGGGCGCGCCTCCCCCACCCCATCCCCAGCACGCGGTTCGGGTTCGTTCACCCCGACCGTAGGCTGGATAAGCGTCAAGCGCATCCGGCGTGATCAGGGACTTGCTTTGTCGTCCGCTTGGCTATCGGCTTCCGGGGTGGGCGCGTCTTCGGGGTCGTTCTCGGGTTCCTTTTTCTCCGCGCCGGCGCGTTGCACGCGCAGGGTCTCAGCCACGTCCCAACCCGGTGCCTTGTGCAGGCGGTGGACCAGTTCGAACAGGGCGCCGCTGAACTTGGCGGTGGGTTCGTCCTCCACCGGGATGCCCGCCTGCTCGAAGCTGCGCACCACCTCCACGTCGTAGGGCAGGGTGCCCAGGTGTTCCAGGCGCCAGCGTGTGTGCAGGTGACGTTCGATCTGCTCAGTGGGCAGGGCGTTCTTGTTGATCACGAAGCCCAGGCCCTGGGTGTGGAGGCCGGAACTCTCGCGCACGCCGTGCACCGTTTCGAGCAATCGGTCGCTGATGGCCCAGGACGGTTTGTCTGACTCGGTGACCAGGATGAAACTGCCCGCCGCCAAGGCCGCACCGACACTGGTGTGGTCGGCGCCACCTCGGGTGTCGAGGATGATGTAGTCGAAATCGTGGATCTCACCCAAACGTTCCAATGCAGCCCGCAGGCGCGTGGCGAAGGGGAGCAGCTCGTTGTACGGGGCGTTCAGCTCAAGGGGGTCGTTGCCCAGGGGGACCGAGTCCAGGTCAGCGCCCTCCACGCGGATGCTGGGCAGCAGGTAGAGGTTGCCGCCGGTGTAGCCGCTGCGCACGGGGAGGGGGGTGGGCATGGGACCGCTGTCTCCTTCCCCGCTGGGCGCATGCTCGAAGATGTCCTTTACCGGCCGCAGGTCCTCGCGGCTGGACAGCCGCCCCTGGTTGAGGAAGGTCAGGCCGTGGGTGAACAGGTCCAGGTCCACGAGCAGGGTGCGGTAGCCGGTATGCGCCAGGGCGAAGGCCAGAGATGAACTGATGGAGCTTTTTCCGGTACCGCCCTTGCCGCTCATGATGGCGGTGATGCGGGCATGGGGCGCGTTCCAGGGGCGACGTTTACGGCGCGGCAGGGCCTCTGATTCGAGGCGCATGATGGAGGCGCGGCGCAGCAACAGGGCGATGGCGAGGATCAGGGCCAGCAGCAATGCGCCGCCGATGCCCAGGGCCAGTGCGTGCTCGTTGACGAAGGCCTTGATGCGCGCCGTCTCGGTGTCGGCGCTGGTGTGGTCGGTCGTCTCGGTGGTCTCGTCGGCGCCCGGCGCGGGGTCGATCGTTTCGGACTGGTCGGGGGTTTCGGCCTCGGCCGCATCCAGTTCGCGGATGATGGGGTGGACGATCTCCGCTGCCGTCCCGGCGTTTGCGGGCCCGGCTGTGTGCGTGGATTCGGACGCCGTGTCTACGTCACCGTAGAGGCTGTAACAGAGCGTGACCTCCACGGATTTCTTGTCCGCCAGGGCGGCGGCGACCGTGGCGCGCTGGCCTTCGTCCAGGGATTGCCGGTCGCCCTTGAAACGCGTGATCAGCTCGAACACCGCTTTGGCATCGTATTCACCACCGATCGCATCCTCGCCGGTGGCTTCGCGGTGCAGTTCCATCCACTGGCCGTCGCTGAACTGGCGCTCGTTTCCGGTGGCGGTAATGGCGTCATCGACCAGGCCCTGGTCGGCGAACAAGCGTGCGACTTCTCCGCGAATGGCCTGCGCGCGGACGCGGGCCACGCGCAGATTCACCGGGTCGAGGGCATCCAGGGCCAGCGACCGGGCACCGGCCGAGCTTTCCGGCGAGGAGTACCCGGTGAGGCTTGCGGACAGGATGCTCAGGCCGCTGGTTTCGTCATCCCAATCCGCCAGGCCGCGGCGCGCGAAGGCCAGGGTCGCCGCCGTGTGCAGTGTGCGGCGGATCTGCACGCGTTCCTCGTCTCCGGGAGAGCGGGACCACTGGTAGGGGATGTCGAAGCGCAGGGTCTGGCCATCGCATTGGCCGCCGATGTCGGACGTGCCCCGGGGTGTGGTTGGCGCTCGCGCCGCTTCCCCATCGGGGTCCGGAGGGGCCGGTTCGGCGTTGTTCCCGGGCGATGGATTGGAGGCGTCGGCCTGTACCGCCGCGGCAGGGGGCGCCGGGTCGGGCGCGCCCGGATCGGTGTCCTGGGCGGTAACGGGAAGGACCAGGGTGAGGCACAGCAGGGAGACGCAGACGGTGATGTGTCGCTGAACGAGGCGAACGGTGGGCATCCGGGGACCCCTGTTGTGTGGACGGCGGGCGCGACGGCGCGGACGCCGATTGTGTCGCGCCCGCGCGTCGAAAGTAAGGTGGGGAAACTCAGGCCGGTGGGACGGGGCCGTTCACTCCCAGATATTCACGTCTCTGCCGAGTTCCCGGAAATGGTCGGCCCGCGCCTCCAGCCAACGCTGGAAATTGGGCTGCGCGGCGTAATCCCCGGAGCGGGTGTACTCCAGGATGCCCTGGGTATGAAAGCTCTTGAAGAAGGCCTCGGACCGGATCACTTCGCGACCCTGGTCGAAGCCGATGATGGTGGGGGCGTATTTCACGTCCAGGGCGCGCGCCCACTCCCGGGCGGTAGTGCGAGTTCCGTCGAAGGTGATCACCGGGGTGTCCGACCACATGTCCAGCTGGATGCTGTGCATGTCATCGAGGATGCGGCGTGTCTCCGCGTCCTCCAGCGGGCGGCCGTGCAAGCGGTCGCAATTGGGACAGGCCGTCTGTTCGAAGAACACGGCGGTGGGACCGGTCACGGCGCTCAGGTCCACCGGCCCACCTTGGAAGAAGGGCTGCTCGTTGAGTGCGCCGGAGGTGGGCGGGGGCTGGTTGGCGGCATACCAGTCGCGGAAGCTCATCTCGGCCTCCTTACGTCCGGCGACGAATTCCAGCGCGGCTTTGAAGCGATCCGGAGCCAGGTAACCGTTGAGCCGTAGCACGGGAGCGCCCTGCTCGTTCATGAAGATCAAGGTCGGGGTGAACTGCACCTTCAGCGCGGCGGCGAACTGCTTTTCAGTCAAGGTTCGGCCGTCCACGGACAGGACCTCGCGGTCGCCCCAGATGTTGATGGACACCACGTCGAAGTGCTCGCGCGTGTAGCTCTCGATGTCCTTCTGGCTGAGGTTCTGTTCCACCAGTGCGTTGCAGTAGGGACAACCGTCCTGGTGAAACAGCACCATCAGGCGGCGGCCTGATTCGGCGGCTTCCTCAACATCGGTCCCAAGCTCCAGGAAGCTCTCCTTGAACCAGCTGGGGTAGACCGTCTCCATGGCGCCCAGGAACTCGCCCTTGGCCGTGGCGGTGGCGGTGGCGCTGGCTCCGGCGGCCGAGGCGGCGCTGGCCGGTGGTGTCGCCTGCGTGGCCAGCGACGGAAGGAACAGAACGGCACCCAACAGGGTGGCCTTCAGCATATGGGCCAGGCCCTGATCTCTGCTTGCACTCTGGCAGGGGCGAAAGCCCGTGCGACGATTCGTGGCTCCCATGGTCAACCTCCGGTGGTGTATGCGGGGCCACGTACCTGCGCGGCCCTCCTCTGTGTTCTCATCCTATCGGACTGAAGCCGGGCGCGGGTGTTCCCGCCGGTCATCGATCCGCCAGTCAATCCGCACCGAGTGCACCGCCACAGGATGAACCCTGGCCGGCGGTGCATCCGTAGCAGTGCCCGGCGACCGCGACCGGTGCACCGGCGAGCCCCGAAGGGTCCAGCTCGTCCAGGTGCGGTGGGCTTTCATTGCCCGCGGAACTTGGGGCGTTCCGGTGCCCGCCCATGCCTATACCCCTGCTTATATCTCGGGGTAGACCGAGCGGTAGACCCAGCATCTGGTTGAAGTCGCAATCGTAGACGTATCCGCGCCAGTCGACGCTGATCAGCGAACGACACATGACCCCGTCCAGGTTCTCCGGCTGGTGGTTGTCGCGCAGCAGTTTCATGTAGCCGTCGAACTCCCCCTTGGAGACCAGGGTGCTGCCGAAGCGTGCGATGGGCATGTTGGCCAGGGTGAACAGGCGGCTGAAGCGGATGCCGAAGCGTTCATCGAGCTCGCGCCGGTAGTCGTCCTCCAGGGTCCGCTGCGCGGGGGGCAGGGTCGGCCCCGTGGGGTTGTAGACGAGACTCAATATGCGTTCATCGCCATAGCCGAGCTCATTGAGCAGCCGCAGGGCCCGGATGCTGCCCTGGTACACGCCCGCGCCGCGCTGGCCATCGACGTTCTCTTCCAGGTAACAGGGCAGGGACGCGACGATCTCCACGTCATTGCGGGCCAGGAAGCGCGCGCTGTCCTCCTGCCCCGGTTCCAGCAGCACGGTGAGATTGCAGCGGTCCATGACATGCACACCCAGAGCGCGCGCCGCGCTGACCAACTCCCGGAAGTGGGGATTGAGCTCGGGCGCGCCGCCGGTCAGGTCCAGGGTGCGGGCACCGCTGCGTTCGAGAAAGCCCAACACCGAATCCACGGTCTCACGGGTCATGACCTCGGTGCGACGGGGGCTGGCGGCCACGTGGCAGTGCAGGCACTGCTGGTTGCAGCGATAGCCGAGGTTGACCTGCAGCGTCTCAAGACCGGCCCTGTTCAAGGCGGGAAACGGAGTCTTTTGCAGCAGGGGCAAGGTGTCGTGCATGGTGGGCTCTGGCGCCGCGGAAGACATCTGAGCCTGCCCCCGTGGTCGGAACTGAACAAGCTTGGGGTTGCCGGGTTAATGGTTATGGGGAAGACAAGCGATCACGCGTTGGTACTGGTCTATAACGCCGATTCCGGGGTGTTCAACACCCTCGCTGACATCGGCCACAAGCTGGTCTCGCCCGAGACCTACTCATGTGATCTGTGCGCGGTAACCCACGGCGCGTTCCGCATGCGTGAGCAGTGGAAGCGTTTTACCGGCTCACTCGAACTACCCACCGAGTACCTGCATCGCGATCAGTTTCGGCGCTCCTACCCGGCCATGGATACGGCCCTGCCCGCTGTATTCGTGCGCCGGGGTTCTGAGCTGTCCTTGTGTCTGGATGCGGCAGCCCTGGCGGAGCTGGCGGATGTGTCCGCTCTCATTGCCGCTATCCAGGGTGGCTGTCTGAAAGCGGGCGGTTCGGAGCACACCTGATCACCGCCCGGCGCGGGTGCGGTCCGCCGACGGGCGTGCGATTTGCAAAACGGGGCGGTGGATATCGATTCGCAAATTGCGAATCTCTTTGCCTGCAGCAACAGAACGGCGACTCGGTTTGGCCCCTACCTGGTTCATGGAGTCTTGTTTTTTCTTCAATAAAAACAATGGTGTGAAGTGGTTCCTGTGGGTGTGAAGGGAGTTGGCCCGATGTCTGCAGAGTAAGGGGCATGTCTACGACTTCCCATACTGCGACCACCATGAAACACCTGCTGTCCGGCATGGCCCGCGCGCTGCTTCTCGTGACGATCTCGCTGTCCGTCGGCTCCCCCGCCGTCGCGTACACGGTCGATGGCCTGCTCGATGACTGGGGCGTGGTTCCCGGCCGCTCGGCCAGCGATTGGATTCCCAACGAAGGGGTTCTCTACTTCGAGGAAGACCAGCACCAGGATTTTCTCGGACCGGGTAGCGGTGGCCAGGGCTTCGATGCCGAGGCGATCTACGCCCATTGGGACAGCCAGAACCTCTACTTCGCCGTCGTCACCGGTCATCGACCCGATGACAGCCGCTTCCCCAACGGTGACCTGGCCATCGATATCGGCATCAATGGCCGGTACGAGCTGGGGATCGAAACCCTGGGTAACGAGAACTTCGCGCTGGGCGATCTGGTTCGGGTTACGCAGTGGCAGCTGGGTGACCCCCACCCCGAGGGTGGTCCGGCCCAGATCGCCAGCGGCGAGACCGTCCGTTCGGGTCAGGTGGTGGTCAGCAGCTCCCCCGTTACGGGCCTTGGTC
>JBMYTY010000005.1:0-14730 GCA_049604855.1 Gammaproteobacteria bacterium
GTCGCCCGGGCGGAGGGGCGCCAGCACGAGCTGCCCACACCACGAAAGACGAAGGCCGTGCCCACCCGGGAACGACGGCTGCTGATTGTTCGTGACCGGCAGGGACGTGTTTTGTTGGAGCGGCGTCCGAATCGTGGAATCTGGGGCGGATTGTGGAGCCTTCCCGAGGTTACCGATGCCGACCATGCCGATGCCTGGTGCCATGCGCGGGTGGGCCGTGAGGTTGGGGTTTCGTCGCCGGGCTCGGGTTTCGAGCATCGTTTCAGCCACTTCGTCCTGCGCGCGAGCACCTATGAGGTCCTCCTGCCTAGCCCTTGCGAGGTGGTGCGGGAGAGTGACAATCTGGCCTGGTACGACCCGCGTGGCGACTTCAGCGGGGGGATTCCGGCGCCCGTGGAGCGTTTTCTCTCAGACGGCGCATGAGCCAAGCTATAGGCGGGCAATGCGGAGTCTCCCACTCACGACGACCCCGAAATCACGGACTATCGAGGAAATAGATATGGCGCGAATGGTGAACTGCGTAAAACTGGGCGGCGAAGCAGAAGGCCTGGATGAGCCCCCATACCCCGGTGACCTCGGTCAGCGGATATTCGACGGTGTCAGTGCCGAGGCGTGGGGCCAGTGGTTGCAACGTCAGACCATGCTGATCAATGAATTCAAGCTCTCCGTGGTCGAGCCGCAGGCCCGGGCTTTTCTCGAAAAGGAGATGGAAGAGTTCTTTTTCGGAAGCGGCGGAGGGGATTTCGAGGCAACCGTGAAGATCGATCCGCCCAGCGGAGCTTGACGCTTGCCGGGCGCGCCGCTTTAATACGCGCCCTTCGCGGCCGGGTAGCTCAGTCGGTAGAGCAGGGGATTGAAAATCCCCGTGTCGGCGGTTCGATTCCGTCCCCGGCCACCAACGCGATGAAAAGCCCAGGCATCCGTCTGGGCTTTTTTTTGCGCGTGTTTCGGGGAGGGTGGCGGATGGATGTGCCTGCCCTTCCTCTGGCGTGAGGTCGGGTATTCCCTCGGAATAGAGCGCCGTGGTGTGGCGTCTTACCCGCCAAACGCAAACAACAAAAACCATGATTCTCCGACTTCAACTTCGCTCACAACTCGAGGCCATGCGTCCACGCCTGTACCGCTTGGCGTGGTCGTGGTGCCACGACGGCGATCTCGCGGACGAGCTGACCCAGGCGGCGTACGCCCGGGCCATCCCCCGTCTGGGAACACTTCGCGAGGAGGAGCGCCTGGAGGCATGGATGTGCACGATTCTCTCCAACCTGTTCAGGGACCACCTGCGCGCACGCAAGCCCCAGGCAGGCGAGGAGGCTCTGGCGGCGCTTCCGGATTCAGGCCTGGAGCCCGACGGCGACGTCGAGGCACACCAGTTGGTCCTCAAGGTTCGCGCCGCCATAGCCGCGCTGCCCCAGGATCAGCGCATGGTGGTCACCCTCGTCGACCTCATGGAGCTGAGCTATGCGGAAGTCGCCAAGACCCTCGAGATTCCGGCCGGTACGGTCATGAGCCGTCTCAACCGCGCTCGGGGTCGCCTGCGGGAAATGCTGGCCGAGGAAAGACCGGGTGCACCGGTCGGCGCCGAGGCGCCCAAGGTAGTCAATATCAGGAGCCGCCGATGAAACCGGACAACCCAATCGACGAATCGGACCTGCACTCCGTCATCGACGGCGAGGCGGACGCCGATACCGTGGCGGAGGTCTTCTCGCATATGCACCGCGATGCGGAACTCGCCTCCCGCGGTTGTGAACTGGCCCATACCAAGGATCTGGTGCGTATGGCCTACGCCGGGATAGAGCCTCCCATTGCCCGGCAGAGGGACAAGCGGCGCCGCTGGTGGGCCGCCGCCGCGGTGGTCGTGGTCGGATTGGCCACGGTTGTCGCCGGTGCCGTGATGCGTGGTTGGCACGCGAACCCCGTGCAGCGCGCCGTAGATGCGGACCGCGTGGTGCTGCTCGATCCGGACGGCTCCGGGCGCGAACTGGCGGACCCCCGCCGGGTCGAGACCCGTATCGTCTTCCAGTTGGCCAATCCCACCAAGGCCAAGGCCGATGAGGTGCTTGATGAGATCGAGGGCGTTTTGGATCTCTACAGCCGTGAACATCGCCAAGTGCGAATCGAGGTGGTGGCCCATGGCGAGGGCTTGAATCATTTTCGAGGACGCCTCTCCCAGCATGCGGACCGCATCCTTTCCATGGCCAGGAAGTATCCGACCCTGACCTTCGTGGCCTGCCGGAACACCATCGAGCGGGTCAATCGCGAGCAGGGCTTCGCGGTCAGCATCCTGCCGGGGGTCGAGATCAT
Organism: Gammaproteobacteria bacterium; assembly: GCA_049604855.1. GTDB lineage: Bacteria > Pseudomonadota > Gammaproteobacteria > JACKNK01 > JACKNK01 > JBMYTL01. The sequence goes on from JBMYTY010000005.1 coordinate 2,302, forward strand.
CGAGTCCGGGGTCAATCACGTGGCCCGGCGTCAGGCGGAGGGCTGGGCCTACATCCACCTCTAGGCCGGTATCCGCTTCGTCTTCGGCTGACCGGGTGCCCCTGCCCGTTCGGCGGTTCATATAAGAAACGGGGGCATTTCATCTTTTCCCTTTGAGGAGTGAGAGACATGAGCAGATTCCTTCCGATCCTGATCGCCGCCGTCATGAGCCTGGTCCTGTTCGCGGGAGCCCATGCGGCGGGTTACGCCAAGCAGAAGGTCGTTTACCACATCAATTACGACAACCCGAAGCAGCAGGCCGGCGCCCTGCGCAACATCCAGAACCATATCAACGCGGTCGGCGCGGAGAACCTGGACCTGAAAGTGGTCCTGCATGGCAACGGTCTGGCCCTGCTGGTCACACCGGAGGCACTGCCGCGCTTGCCCAAGTTCAAGCATGGCAACGCCAACGAGCAGATGACCGCGAAGATCGATGGTCTCAAGAACCAGGGTGTGAAATTCAACGTCTGCGCCAACACCGTCAAAGGGCGCAAGGTGGACCTGGCCGGTGACCTTCATGACGTGGATGAGGCCGATATCGTCCCCAGTGGCGTGGCCGAACTGGCCAAGCTGCAGGCCGAGGGATACACCTACATCAAGCCCTGAGAACACCCGCACCGCCTGCCCGGCGCGCCACGGCTGGGCAGAGCGGTTTGACCGTTCCCCACAGCGATCCCTGAATTCTCCCTCAGGGTTGCGTGTTTGTCGGCAGCCCCCTGGGGCTGCCGTTTTTTTTGCTTGTTCGACCGGCCGGAACGGGGTGTCGAAAAATTTTACAAGTTTCCTTGTCCTGGGCTTTCTGGTTTGGCGTAAGCAACTGTTTTTGATGGATAAAAAATAGTTGGCAAGATGATTGCTTTGTCATGAGAAAGCAGACTTACGATCTGAAACTCCAGGAGCGGCTAACCATCCACGCCGCCCGTGACGCGCTCGAATGAAACTATCAGCGTTCAAGGAATCAGCAATGAAGACCATGACCAACATTCTTTCCTCCAGCCTGTTCGCCACCGCCATGGCGTTCAGCGGCTCCGCCGCCGCCTTCACCATCGACGGCGACCTCAGCGACTGGCTGGGCGGCAACTCCAACAACGCCAGCGACTGGACCCCCCTGGGCAGCATTTCCAATATCGTCTACGAGGTGGAGGATCAGACCAGCGCGGAGCAGCCCAATGGTGGTCAGTACTACGACGCCGAGGCCCTGTACCTGTCCTGGGATGAGACCAACCTCTACTACGCGGTGGTGACCGGTCTGCCCGAGACCGAGAGCAGCCTGCCCGCTGGCGACCTCGCATTCGACTTCGGCGACGACGGCTCCTGGGAATACGGCATCGAGGTCATGGACAACCAAGGCAAGGTGAAGGGCGGCCTCTACGAAGTCACTTCCTGGAATGCGCCGACCCACTTCCCGGCCAACGGCCCCTGGAGCATCAACTCCGGCACCCTGCTCGACACCGGTTCCATCGTGTATGAAAACAGCACGGCCGTGACCGGCCTGGGTGGCAAGGGGGGTACGCACTACGTCATCGAGGGCTCCATCGCCCTGTCCAACTTCTCCGGTCACTTTGGTGAGAGCTTCAACGTTCACTGGACCATGAAGTGCGGTAACGACATGGTCGAGTTGGACCCGGAAATCACCTTCCCCGGCACCAGCACCGGCGTGGCCGCCCCGGCCACCTCCATGCTGTTTGGTCTGGCCATGCTGGGCATGATCCCCGGATATCGTCGTCTGCGTCGCGCCTGATCGACGAACGACCTATCGCTGATGGAAAAGGGCGGCCCCTGGGCCGCCCTTTTTTTGTTCCAGCCCGGGGTGGGCGCTGCGTGTCGGTGCCGCGTCGGCTTCTAGCGCTCCCCCAGCCAGACGATGAGCCGTTCCGCCAAGAGCCCATGCCCCCGCGGGGTGAGGTGTCCGTCATTGGGAAAGTAGTGTTCGGCGCGCAGTGTCCCGGGTTCGCTGAGATCGAGCAGTGGAATGCCGAGCTGTTCAGCAGTGGGTCTGAAGGCCTTCGCGATGGCGACCTGGAAGCGGGCGCTCAGTCCGGCGGGATCGGCGTGAAGGCTCCGGCCGGGTAACAGCACGATTCGAAGACCCTGTCGGTGTTGGCCGCGTAAGCGGTCGAGATAACGGACCAGGGCCGAGAGCATGGGCATGACCTCGTTTTCCCGCCGTTTGAGTGCTTCGCCAAGAACTTCGTCGTCCAGGCCGGGTATCAAACCCAGTCGGCGGAGCAGCTCGGAGCGTGCCATCCATTGCCGCGAGGCGGGTATCGCGGCGGGGGCGTCGCGCAGTAACCAACTCGCCAGGGAGGCATTCTCCGGGGTGGTGGTCTTGCGGGAGATGGGGACGGGCCGTTGTGGCGGGTGCGCCTCGCCATCGCGCAATGAAAAGCGCGGCTTGGCGTTATCCGCCTGGAGGGGGTGCGTGAGAAGGTTGTCCACCGGGTCGTTTCCCAGGTAAACGACCAGGACCACGCTATCGGCCCGGGTACCTCGGGCGATCTGTTCGAACAGCAGCACTTCCTGGTCCGTGCTGAAACCCGGTACCGCCCGGTTCAGGTGTTGACGGGTTTCGTCCCTGGCGTTGAGCTGGCTCACAAAGGGTTCTGAATCCCCCACGCCCAGCCCGAAGGTGAAGCTGTCACCCAGCCACAGCACCCGTTCCCTCCATGCCGAGCCGGCTTGCCGCGCCGGATCGAACCGTCGGCCTGATCCGTCCGTGCGGTAGCGCACGTCGTAATCCCGGTGTACGTGGCGTCCCGCCCAATGGGCGGTCAGGGCCCAGCCCGTGCGCGGATCGTAGCGGAGCAGGCCGGGGTCCATGCGGCCCGCCGAGTCGACGCGTCCGGGGCCCAGGGTGCGTGCGATTCCCTCGGCGATGGCGAGACCGCCCAGGGTGCCCGCGGTCATGCTGAGCGCGGCCAGAAGGCGGCGACGTTTGGGGTCGTGGCTATGGGTCATGCGGGTAAACCTTTGGGCGGAACCCCAGATGGCCGCCATGGCAGCGATGCTGCCACGTCCGCCGTGGATTGATCCGCTATCATCGCCCGCCCGAAACCCGTCATCCGACCATCGAGGCTGCGATGAGCCTGAAAAAGACTGAAAAGCTGGGCGTGGGCGAGAGCATAGCGCTCGCCGAGGCCCTCGATGACCTGCCCTACAACGGTGACGGCCTGGTTCCCGCCATCGCCCAGCAGCACGACACCGGTGAAGTGCTGATGATGGCCTGGATGAATCGTGCCGCCATAGAGGAGACACTGGACACGGGGCGGGTGTGTTACTGGAGTCGTTCGCGTCAGGCCTTCTGGCGCAAGGGCGAGTCCTCCGGACAGGTCCAGATGCTCAAGGACATGTTGTTCGATTGCGATGGCGACACCATCCTGCTCAAGGTCGATCAGACCGGACCCGCCTGCCACACCGGACGACGCGACTGTTTCTACAACGCGGTACGCGGTGACCGTGTTGAGGTGGTGGCCGCACCGCTCATCGACCCCGAGACCCTGTACGGAAAATGAAACTTCTGCTCATCGGGCTGGTGAAGTTCTACCGCTACGTGATCAGTCCGGTACTGCCACCCAGTTGCCGCTATATCCCGACCTGCTCCGAGTACGCGGTGGAGGCTCTGGAGAAGCACGGTGCGATCAAGGGCGGATGGTTGAGCCTGCGGCGTATTGCCCGCTGTCACCCCGGTTATCCCGGTGGCTATGACCCCGTGCCTGAGCCTCATCGCTGTCAGCACCCCGGTCATGACGGGGATTGCGAGGATGATCCGGCACCTTCGGACAAGCCGCCGACACGCGGGGAACGAACGCCGCCTTAATGCTGCTCTTGCGTCGCGTCGGTTGCTGATTCCGCCCGCGAGGCCAATCGATTGCGTAGGCCCTTGATCGCCCACACCAGGCGTCCGCGCAGGTTCGGCGCATAGAGGTACATGTGCTCGTGGACGCGCACTTTGTCCGTCCACAGCGCCTTGTGATGCATCCAGGGGCCGAGGAAGTCGTACTCCCGTGCACCCTGCTCGAAGGCGAGGCGGATGGAGGTTTCAGTCACCACGCCGCCCGGTCCGAGCTTTTTCAATCCGTTGTCGAATGAGGTCTTGAGCTGGCCCACGGAGCCACGCCAGTGGTAGCAGAGACTGTAGGCGGCCGGTTTGCCCTCCACGTACAGCACATTCGCCTGGAGCAGGCCCCGTCGGGCCAGCTCCGGAAGAACGCCACGCCAAAGTACCCGTTCGTGCGATTCGGCCAACATGGCCATGTCCGCCTCGACCTTCCAGCTCCGCTCCTCAACCGCCCACATCAGGTCCAGCAGTTCAGGAACCTCGTCCTCGGTGCGGAACCAGCGTTCCTCGAGGCCCATCTTTTCGAGCTTGCGGCGACGCCGCCCCAGGTTGTAGCGGAAGTTTCGGCTCTGTGCCGCGAGGTAGGCGTCCCAGTCGCCCTCGATGGGCAGGTACGGTGAGTGCTCCGCGGGCAGGGTTTCCACACGGGCGCCCACCTCATCGGCATAGCTATGCAGGGCGCGCGCCGTGGGGCCATCCTGGTTCACCGATTCCGCGGCGAACAGGTCCCAGGCTTCCGTATCCAGCAGTTCGTGGATGAGCGTTCCGGGAGCCGCGGCGGTGGGGATCTCCTGGTGATAGCAGTGCAGGTTGCCGGCAAGCTCGAGGCGCCGCAGCGGAATGCCATTGCCCCTGACCTTGCGCCGGAACCAGGGGAGCACCCCCTGTGGACCCTCCAGTACCTGGATCTCGCCCAGCAGCCCACGTGCGCGGGCGATGGCCTCGGTCCAGAACGGGCGCAGGCTGATATGGATGTCGGATTCAGCCAGTGCGCGCTCCCAATGTTCATCGATGCGCGCGCGATCGGCCTGCAAGGCGATGGATCGATGATTCATGGCAGCCGGAATCTCAGCAACTGGGCCACCTGCTGGTCCATCTGGGGGGGCGAAGGGATTGGTGGCAGGGCAGGCCCAGGCCATGGTCGCGCAGGCGGTCGGCGAGCGCGCAGACGCCGATGTTCAGTTCGGTGGGGACGCGCCCGGCCAGGTTGGTGGCGGGGATGCCGCTATCCTCGAGTATGGCCAGCACGCGGTTCCTTTCGGGGCTGTCCACGGGGTAGAGCATGGGCACGGCGCCATCGGGTAACTTGGGCAAGAGGGGGCTGAATACGCCGGTCTCGGCCAGTTCCAGGCTCAATCGGTGGTAGTGCGTGCGCCGTTGCTCGATGCAGTGCTGGTGATTCAGGGCGCGGTACCAGCTCTCGCTGCCTCGCGGTGCGGAACGTACCTCCTCGCGGGATGGGGCATTCCTGGATACTTCGGGTTCGGCCGCCGCGCGCCCGGGCTTGATGGCCTGCCCCAGAACGCCGGCCAGAGCCCCGGCCGCCCGGCCCAGGCTGATGGCCGAGGGTGCTGGTTCCGGGCTCGGCAGATCCAGGCCTCCGGCGCTCGCCAGGATGCCGACATCCCAACCGGGCAGGTGACGCGCGGGCGCGGCGAGGCAGACCCGACCCTGGCTGCCGATGGGCAGGGGCAGGTCCCGGCGACCGTGGGCCTGGCCCCAAAGGGCTTCCGTGCAGTCCTCGATGAAGGGCAGTGAGTGGTCGCGGGCGAAGGCCGCGGTGTCGTCCAGCGCGCGGGCGATGCCGAAGGGGTGACCCGCGATGATGGCCCGGGGCTTGAAGCGCAGCAGGCGCTCGGCGTGCTCCAGGTCGGGGCTGAAATCCTCTTGTAGTCGATAGAACAGCGCGGTGATCTCACGCGCACGCAAGGCGGGCAGCAGCCCGGGACCGAGCACGCTGGGCACCAGGACGGGCGTGCCCGGGGTCAGATGGAACAGGTCCAGGGCCGCGCCCAGTGCAGCGGCCTCGGAAGAGAAATACCGACCCTGCTCCAACTCGAATACCGACGGCCAGTCGCTGGCGCTGGAGCGCTTCAGGGCACGCCAGGTCAATACGGGGCCGGGGGGCAGGCTGGTGAGTGTGGAAGTCAAACCGGATGGGCTCGCCAGGGGTGTTGGGGAGAGAAGCGAAAGATCAGACCAGTATCTCGCCGGGCTCGGGATGGCTGAGAAAATCCCGTGGACTGGCGGTGTAGCCATAGGCTCCGGACTGGTAGACCGCGATCAGGTCTCCAGGCCCGGCCTGCGCCAACTCCATCTGGTCCGCGAGGATATCCAGGGGAGTGCACAGCGGCCCGACCACGTTGACCACTTCGCGCGGGCCGCCATTGACACGGGTGGCCACGGCTACCGGGTAGTTCTTGCGCAGGATCTGCCCGAAGTTTCCGGACAGGGCCAGGTGGTGGTGCAGGCCCCCATCGGTGACCAGGTAGGTGGTGCCGCGCGAGACCTTGCGGTCCACCACGCTACACACGTACAGCCCGGCCTCTCCCGCGATGTAACGGCCCAGCTCGGTGATCAGCTCCGCCCCGGGCAGTCGCTTGCTGGCCTCGTCCACCAGAGGCGCGAGGTTTTCGGCCACGGCGGCGAGATCGAGTGGGGTGTCGCCGGGAAAGTAGGGAATGCCGAAGCCGCCACCGATGTTCAGGCTCTTGAGTGGAGATGGGGCATCCCCGGCCAAACGGTAGGCCAGGTCGAAGGTCTTGGTCTGGGTTTCCGTGACGGACTCCGCACGCAGGTTCTGCGAACCGCTGAAGATGTGAAAGCCGATGAATTCCAGGTCCATGGACTTCATGTCCGCGAGTACGGCCGGGACCTGTTCCGCATCGATTCCAAAGGGCTTGGGACCGCCGCCCATCTTCATGCCCGAGGCCTTGAGTTCGAAGTCCGGGTTGACGCGGATGGCCGCGCGCGGCCGTTGGCCCAGGCGCTCGCCCACGGCCTCCAGGCGGCGCAGCTCCGTGGGTGATTCGACGTTCAGGGTGATGCCCGCGCTGACCGCCCGTTCCAGCTCGAAGTCGGTCTTGCCGGGGCCCGCGAAGCTGATGGTGTCGGGCGCGGTGCCGGAGCCCAGAGCGGTCTCAAGCTCCCGCGCCGAGGCCACGTCCAGCCCATCGACCAGGGGAGCGATGAAGTCGACCAGCGCCGGCAGGGGATTGCACTTGATGGCGTAGTGCAGGTGCAGGGCAGGGGGCAGGGCCTCGCGCAGGCTGGCGATGCGCTCGGCGACGATGCGCCGGTCGTAGATATAGAACGGGCGGCCGCCCATCTCGCGGGCCCATGCGCTGATCGGACGACCGCCCGCCTGTAGTTCGTCATCGACGACGGGAAACCAGGGCAGGGGGTAGTGGGCCTTTTTCTTGGGCGCGTCGGTCATGGGGTGAACAGGTCCTTCAATTCCAGGGCCAGGGTTTTGCGGTCGATCTTGCCGTTGGGGTTGCGCGGCAGGCTGGAGCGTGGCTCCACGTGGGCCGGGACCATGAAGGCGGGCAGGGCGGTCTTGCAGTGCGAGATCAGGGCCTCGGTGTCGGTTGTTCCGTTGTCGTTGGCGACGGCCAACACCACGGCCTGTCCCAACTCCGGGTGGGGTACGCCAAAGGCCGCGCATTCCGCCGCCAATCCGCTCTGGTAGACGATCTCTTCCACTTCGAGGGGACTGATACGGTACCCGGAGGACTTGATCATGTCGTCTTTGCGGCCAACGAAATACAGATAACCCTCGGCGTCGGTCTTGACCAGATCACCTGACCATACGGCAATGTCGTCCGACCCGGGCGGGAAGGGTTTGTAGCGCTCGGCCGTGGCCTCCGCGTTGCGCCAGTAGCCCTTGCCCACCAGCGGGCCGGTATGGACCAGCTCGCCCGCCTCACCCGCCGCGCAGGGCGAGCCGTCGTCATGCACCACGTGCAATTGGACGTTGGGGATCGCCTTGCCCATGGACTCCGGGCGCTTGTCCAACTCCGACGGGGGCAGGTAACTGGATCGGAACGCCTCGGTGAGGCCGTACATGAGGAAGAAGTCCGAGCGGGGCAGGGCATCGCGCAGGGCCTGGATCACCGGCACCGGCATGGCGCCCCCGGAATTGGTCATGTAGCGCAGGGTCCGGACGGCATCCCCGGGCCAGGGCAGGCGGGCCAGCTGCACCCACAACGGCGGAACGCCCGCGAGGCCGGTGATCGAAAAACGTTCCACGGCGCGGATGACATCGCGGGGCAGGAGGTAGTCCATGAGCTGGGCCATGGCCCCGACCGTGAAGGCCGTGGTCAGCTGCGACAGTCCGTAGTCGAAGCTCAGGGGCAGAACCGCCAGCAGCCGGTCGTGCGGGGTGTTTTCCAGGTATTCGGCGACACTGGCCGCGCCGACGATGAGGTTGTTCTGGGACAGTTCCACGCCCTTGGGGTGTCCGGTGCTGCCCGAGGTGTAGAGGATCGCGGCGGTATCTTCGAGCGCCCAGTCCACGTCATGTGGCCCCGCGCCGACGTTGATGATGCTGTTCCAGCCGCGGTAGGGCAGACCGTCCAGTTCGCCGTCCTCGGCCTGATCGCTGAGTATCAGGGTCTGGAATGCATCACTGGCGCGCAGCTCATCCAGAAGCGTTAGGGCGCGTTGGCGCGAGGTGACAAGAATGCTGCCCCCTGAGTCCCGCAGGATATGACCCACTTGCGGGGGTTTGAGCACCGGATTGACCGGGATGAACACCCCGCCGCCGCGGGCGGCACCGAACAGGGCCGCAACGGTCTCGAAACTCTTGGGCAGATACACGAGCACGCGTGCCCCGCGCGCCATCCCCAGCGACAGCAGGCCCTGTGCGGTCTTGTCGAGCAGTGAATCCAGGCTGGCGTAATCCAGAGACTCCGCCTTGAAACCCAGGGCGGTGGCAGCGGGACGGGCCTGGGCTTGGAGGGAAACGAGATCCGCTATGCAGGTCGTGGCCATGGATGGGGGAAGGAAGATCGGGGAGCGCCCATCATCGGCCATTCCGTGGCCGGACCGCCAGCCCGTGTTTGCCTTCGTCGATCTCGCCGCGAGCCACGCGTTCGCGCGCGTGGAAAGCCCCCGACCCTGGACCCAAAGGGGTTGGAAATATGCCCCGGGGTTGCAAACTGATCGCCCCGCACTTCAAATTGCGCCGCCCCGCATGCATTCGCCCAAACCTCCGGACGTTTAGTGACCTCGCCCTCCTACATTCTGGGTATCTCCGCCTACTACCATGACAGCGCCGCCGCGCTGCTGCGCGACGGCGATATCCATGCCGCGGCTCAGGAAGAGCGTTTCTCGCGTAAGAAACACGACGCCCGCTTCCCGGAACATGCCATTCGCTACTGTCTTGAAGAGGCGGGTATCTCCCTGTCCGATGTGGGCCGCATCGTCTTCTACGACAAGCCCCTGGTTAAGTTCGAGCGACTGCTTGAAACGTATCTCAGTTACGCGCCGCAGGGTTTCCGGTCTTTCCTTCAGGCCATGCCGGTGTGGCTCAAGGAGAAGCTCTACCTGAAGACCACCCTGCGCCGGGAGCTGGCGCGCATGGGCGACATGAAACAGAGTGAACTGCCGCGGCTGCTGTTCGCCGAGCATCACCAGTCCCACGCCGCCTCAGCCTTTTTCCCCAGCCCCTTTGAGGAGGCCGCGGTTCTCTGCCTGGACGGTGTGGGCGAGTGGGCAACCACCTCGGTCTGGCACGGCAGAGGCAACACCCTGGAGCCCATCTGGGAGATCGATTTTCCGCACTCGCTGGGTCTGCTGTACTCCGCGTTCACCTACTACACCGGCTTCAAGGTCAACTCCGGTGAATACAAGCTCATGGGTCTTGCACCCTATGGCGAGCCCAAGTACGTCGATCTGATCCTGGAACACCTGCTCGACCTGAAAGACGACGGCACCTTCCGCCTGGATATGCGTTACTTCAATTACGCCACCGGGCTGACCATGACCAACGACCGTTTCGCCAAGTTGTTTGGTGGACCGGCGCGCAAGCCCGAGACGCCCATCAGCCAACGGGAGATGGACCTTGCGGCGTCCATACAGGTGGTCACCGAAGAGGTGGTCATGCGCCTGGCACGCACCGTCCAGAAAGAGACCGGGCTGGACAATCTCTGCCTGGCCGGTGGAGTGGCCCTGAACTGCGTGTCCAATGGTGAGCTGCTGCGCAAAGGTCCCTTCAAGAATATCTGGGTACAGCCCGCGGCGGGCGATGCCGGGGGCGCCCTGGGGGCCGCGCAGGTGGCCTGGCACCTGTATGACCAGGCGGCGCGCACGGCGAATCCGCTCGACTCCATGGCCGGGGCCTACCTGGGGCCGAAGTTCTCCGATGAGGCCATCAAGGCCCACTTCGACTCGGTAGGCGCGGTCTACCGCCGCCTGGACGATGCGGAGCTCATGCCCGAGCTGGCGCGCATCATGGCCGACGAGAACGTGGTGGGCTGGTTCCAGGGGCGCATGGAGTTCGGTCCGCGCGCGCTCGGGGGGCGCTCCATCATCGGCGACCCGCGCAGCGAGAAGATGCAGACGGTCATGAACCTGAAGATCAAGTACCGCGAGTCCTTCCGTCCATTCGCGCCCTCCGTGTTGCGCGAGGATGTGGGCGAGTGGTTCGAGCACGACACGGACAGCCCCTACATGCTCATGGTCGCTCCGGTGAGCGAGTCCATCCAGATCCCCATGGATGAGTCGGCGCGGGACCTGTTCGGTATCGACAAGCTGAAGATCAAGCGCTCGTCACTGCCCGCCATCACACACGTGGACTATTCGGCACGCATCCAGACCGTGCACGAGCACACCAATCCGCGCTACCACGCCCTCATCAGCGCCTTCAAGGCGCTTACCGGGTGCCCGGTCATCGTCAACACCTCGTTCAACGTGCGCGGTGAACCCATCGTCGGCTCGCCCGAGGATGCCTACCGCTGTTTCATGCGTACGGAGATGGACTACTTGGTGGTGGAGAACTTCCTGCTCGCCAAGACGGACCAAGCGGAATGGGAGAAGGACGAGAGCTGGAAAGACGAGTTCGAGCTGGATTGAGGGCGGCACATGAACCTGCATGACATGCCCGAAGCGGGCCCCAAGCAACTGCGCGAGTTCGGTCTGATCCTGGCTGGCGGCCTGGTCCTGTTCTTCGGTCTGCTCATCCCCTGGATCTGGGGTTTCGCCCAGTGGCCGCGTTGGCCCTTCATCGCCGCCGCCGTGTTCGGCGTGCTGGCACTGGCCGCCCCGGTGGTGCTCAAGCCGCTGTACAAATTCTGGATGGCCCTGGGCGCGGTGCTCGGGTTCATCAATACCCGCATCATCCTCGGTGTCGCCTTCTTCCTGGTCTTCCTGCCCGTGGGGCTGATCCTGAAGATCCTCGGCAAGGACCCCATGGCGCGCCGCCTCGAATCCGACACGTCGTCTTACCGCGTGGAGAGCCGCAAGGCCCCGCGCGAGCATCTGGAGAAACCCTTCTGATGGTTGAACTGCTCAAGGACCTGTGGGACTTCATGCGGGTCCGCAAGAAGTTCTGGTTGGCCCCCATCATCATCATCCTGTTGCTGCTCGGTGCGCTCATCGTGCTGACGCAGGGCTCCGCCGTCGCGCCGTTCATCTACACCTTGTTCTGAGGTTCGCGGCATGCGTTGGTATGGCATTCGGGGTGCTCTGATCCTTCTGCTTTGCGCGCCTACTCCGAGCGCATTCGCGGCGTCCCTGGCGGACATCGTCGAGAAGGTCGCGGAGGCCTCCGTCTCCGTGGGCACATACCAGGCCACCCGCAGCCCGCCCGTAGTCTTCCGTGGGACGGGGTTCGCGGTCGTCGACGGACTCCACGTGATCACCAATGACCACGTGCTGCCCGACAAGATCGACCACCAGAACCGCGAGGTACTGGCCGTGTTCGCGGGCGAGGGACGCAACCCCGAGATGCGCGAGGCCCGAATCCTGGTGCGCGATCCGGTGCACGACGTGGCCCTGCTGCAGATCAACGGGGTGCCCCTGCCGATCTACCGGATCGGCGATGACCGGACCGTGCGCCCGGGCGAGGACATCTCCTTTACCGGCTTTCCCATCGGAATGGTGCTTGGCCTGCACCCGGTGACCCACCGGGGCATCGTCTCCGCTATCACCCCCGTGGTGGACCCGGCGCACAACTCGGCGCAGCTCACCCAGCGCATGCTTTCGCGCATGCGCGATCCCTTCAAAGTGTTCCAGCTCGATGCCACGGCCTATCCAGGCAACTCCGGCAGTCCGGTGTACCGGCAGTCCGACGGCAAGGTCATCGGCGTGGTGAACAGCGTTTTCGTGAAAGAGACCAAGGAGACGGTCATCGAGAAGCCCAGTGGCATCACCTACGCGATTCCCATCCGGCACGCCGTGAAGTTGCTCCAGAAGGCGGGAGTCCTGGAGTAGGACGCCTGGCCCGGATGTCGCGGGTCCATGCCGGATGCGGCTGCGCCTTATCCAGCCTACGTTCGTGCCGTTGTTGGGGGGTGGGTGAACCGGATCGACGGGTAGGCTGGATAAGC
>JBMYTY010000006.1:0-13693 GCA_049604855.1 Gammaproteobacteria bacterium
AGAAGGACACGGAAACGATGAGGAACTTCAGGATCGGGTCGTTGCGCAGTTTTTCCCAGGCGCCGGACAGGGTCATGATGCCGTTGATCATGCCGCCCCAGGAGGGAGCGAGCAGGATCAGGGAGAAGACCATGCCGAGAGACTGGGTCCAGTCGGGCAGGGCGGTGTAGTGCAGGTGGTGAGGGCCGGCCCAGATGTAGGTGAAGACCAGTGCCCAGAAGTGCACGACGGACAGGCGGTAGGAGTAGACCGGGCGTTCAGCCTGCTTCGGGATGAAGTAGTACATGATGCCCAGGAAGCCGGCGGTCAGGAAGAAGCCGACCGCGTTATGGCCGTACCACCACTGAATCATGGCGTCCTGCACACCAGCGTACGCGGAGTAGCCTTTGGTCAGGCTCACCGGAACGAAGGCGCTGTTCACCAGGTGCAGCATGGCAATGGTGATGATGAAGGCGCCGAAGAACCAGTTCGCCACGTAGATGTGCTTGACGTTGCGCTTCACGATGGTGCCGAAGAACACGATCGCGTAGGAGACCCAGACCACCGTGATGAGCAGGTCGATCGGCCACTCCAGTTCGGCGTATTCCTTACCCGAGGTGATGCCCAGGGGCAGGGAGACCGCGGCGAGCACGATGATCAGCTGCCAGCCCCAGAAGGTGAAAGCAGCCAGTCCCGGTGCGAACAGTCGGGTATGGCAGGTGCGCTGAACCACGTAATACGACGTGGCGAACAGGGCGGAGCCACCGAACGCGAAGATGACCGCGTTGGTGTGCAGAGGCCGCAAACGACCGAAGGTCGTCCACGGAAGGTCAAAGTTCAGAACCGGCCAAGCCATCTGAGCCGCTATGAGCACACCGACGGCCATGCCGACGATGCCAAACAGCACCGACGCCCATATGAACTGGCGGACGACCTTGTCGTAGTAGGTATCAGCTGTTGCCTCAGTCATGGATCTTCCTCAATTTTTCAATCGAAGTTATGGGTTATGGAAATCGTTCACGTCGTAGCAGACCTACGCCGAGGCGGCGTTGGGTCTGCGCGACGAATGGCTTGCGGTTGTCGTCAGTGCGTAAATGACGGCCCGAAGCCATTGCCCGGGAAGGGCGCCGTCATGGCAAAAAGCAAATCCAGGGCGATCACATCGCGATCCGGACCCGCACGTGAAAGCGGCGTATCGCGCTCGGGCCGCGCGTCCATCAGCAGTGTGATGAGCGCGTGAAGCCTCGCAGCCGTAACGGCGAGCGCGGGAAATCAGACGGCGGCATTCACCCACAAATCGTGTCACTGAAGCATGACCCCGGTCAGGAAAATGGGCCCTGCGCTCCAAAACTTGCCGGGTTGGTGTGTGAACCTCCGGCTGATATGCCATTTGGCCGAAATGCACGCGGAACGCTCTCGTCCGGAATGGGCGGAGGCGGGTAAGCGTCCTGACCGTGTGGTTCTGTACCATGGCGTAAGTGGGCTGATCGCGTGGGTCGGGCCGCCGTTCGAGCGGGCGGGAGTCTAGGAATCGACTCCGAAGCGGACATTGACGGGTATCAATGCTTTCTTATCGATACCCGGACAAGGCCATTGGGAAGCGGTCGTAGTGGAGACAAAGCCTCCGGCTGAGATCCAACAGCCTCAGGGCAGGCGCTGCCGCTCAATAAAGCGTGGATTATAAGAGAAAACGTGGTTTTTTTTTCGGGGTATTCGGGCGATCACCATCGGATTTTCCATGGTTTCGATCCGGGGCATCATCGCGATCACCTATGCCTTGCCCGCCGTTACCCTCCAAAGTCAGATTGCCGCCCCCATGAGTGATACCTGTTTCCATTGCAGTTTGCCTGTGCCTCCGGGCGAGGACCGCTTCGTACGCATCGATGGTGCGGAGCGAGCGATGTGCTGCGCGGGGTGTGAAGCCGTTGCACAGGCCATTGTTGATGCGGGTATGGAGGATTACTACCGCTTCCGAACGGAGGCCGCCCCGCGCGGCGCGGCACTGGTCCCTGATGAGCTGAGTAAGCTCAAGGCCTACGACAATCCTGCGATCCAGGAGCGTTTCGTGCGCGAGGCGGGGGATGAACTTCGTGAGGCTGTGCTCATACTTGAGGGAATCACCTGTGCGGCCTGCGTTTGGTTGAACGAGCAACATATCGCCGCGTTGCCCGGGGTGATTGATGTCAGCATCAACTATTCCACCCGGCGCGCCCGGGTCCGCTGGGATGAGAGCAAGACCCAGCTCAGCACCATCCTGGAGGCGATAACCCGCATCGGCTATCTCGCGCACCCTTACGACCCGGATCGTCAGGACGCGGTGCTCGCGGCGGAGCGCAAGGACTACTTGCGTCGGATCGGGGTGAGCGGCCTGCTCGGCATGCAGATCATGATCATCGCCGTGGCCTTGTACGCCGGTGATTGGTGGGGGATGGAACCCGCCATTCGGACGTTTTTCCGCTGGTTGGGGCTTGGATTGACGGCGCCAATTCTGCTGTACGGTGCCAAACCTTTCTTTCAGGCGGCGTGGCGCGATCTGAAGCGGCGCTCGGTGGGGATGGATGTGCCGGTATCACTGGGTATGTCGATCGCGTACCTGGCCAGCGTTCATGCGACTGTCGTCGATGAGGGTGAGGTGTATTTCGATTCGGTCGCGATGTTCACATTTTTCCTGCTGACTGCTCGTTTCATGGAAATGGCGGCACGGAAACGGGCCGCTGAGGCGATGGATGGGATCGCGCGGTTACAGCCCGCGGTGGCCACCCGGATCGTCGATGAAGGACATGGCCGAGTCGAAGAGCAGGTCGCGGCCGCGAATCTTGTCACTGGCGACCTCATCGCCCTTCGTCCGGGCGAACAGGCGCCCGCGGACGGCGTCATTGTTGAAGGTGTATCCAGTCTCGACGAGTCCCTTTTGACGGGTGAAAGCATGCCGGTGCGCAGGGAGAAGGGAGACCCGGTCATCGGTGGTAGTACCAACGTGGAAAGCCCCTTGGTCGTGGAAGTCCAGCGCGTCGGGCCCGATACCGTTCTGGCCGGGATTCTGGACCTTCTCGACAGGGCACAGGCGGAAAAGCCCAACGTTGCGCTACTCGCGGACAGAATCGCCGGCAAATTCGTAGCGGTGTTGTTGACACTTGCCGTGGCCGTTGCGGCCTGGTGGTTCGCCCAGGGCGGCAGCGACTGGTTGCCCATCACGATTTCACTGCTCGTTGTGACGTGTCCGTGCGCGCTTTCCCTTGCGACACCCGCCGCCGTTACCGCGGCCATGGGTAACCTGGCACGCCTCGGGGTGATCTCCACGCGGGGGCATGCTCTGGAAACGCTGACACACGTGACCGATTTTGTGTTTGATAAAACGGGAACGTTAACGGAAGGGCGCCCTGTCCTTCTGCGCACCTTGCCCGCGGATGGGTTTGTCGGGGCGGAAGTATTGAGGGCGGCGGCGGCGCTTGAACGCCATTCTGAGCATCCGCTCGGGGCGGCTATCCGATCAGCGGCCTCCGGGGTGACCCTGCCCGATGCGGAGGGCGTGGAAAATACCCCCGGAGCGGGCCTCTCGGGACTGATCGATGGTGTGCGTTGGAAGGTGGGGACGCGGGGGTTCTGTCTCGGTGAAGAGTCAGGGGAGCGACCTCTGGCGCTTCCGGAGGAGTCCGAGGGTGAAACGCTGGTGTTTGTTTCACGCAATGGCGCACCGGCCGCCACCTTGGTGCTGGGTGACAGCCTGCGTGCCGGCGCACGTCTGTTGGTCGATTCCCTGAAAAAACAAGGGGTTCGCGTTCATCTGTTTACCGGTGACCGAGAGGCGCCGGCGCGGCATGTCGCTCACCAGGTCGGTATTGAGGATGTGCGCGCTGGGCTTTCGCCACAGGACAAGCTTGATGGTGTTACGGCGTTGCAGTCGACCGGGGGGGTGGTGGCCATGGTCGGAGACGGCATCAACGATGCCCCGGTGTTGGCGGGTGCGGATATCTCGGTAGCAGTGGGTAGTGGAACCCACCTTGCCACGGCCAGCGCGGACATGGTGCTGATGTCAGATCGACTGGAGCATCTGGTCGATGCCTCGGAGACCGCGCGCCGAACCGTTCGTGTGATACGTCAAAATCTGTTTTGGGCACTCGCCTACAATGCGACCGCGATTCCGGCCGCGGCAGTGGGGTGGGTGCAGCCATGGATGGCGGCGATTGGCATGTCCCTCAGTTCCCTGCTGGTGGTTGTGAACGCACTGCGTCTGACCCGCTGAGACTTCGAGGTTTGCTTGGAAATCATATTTATCCTTATACCTGTGGCCCTGATCATCGTGGCCGCCATGGCCCTGCTGTTCTTCTGGGCAGTGAAGTCAGGTCAGTTCGATGACCTTGAGGGGCCTGCGTACAGAATTCTCATGGATGACGATGAGCGGCCAGGCGGTCCCCGAAGGGAGAGTAAGAACAAGGGGGACGACTGAGGGCGCCGTCCTGGTTCGCTTCACTTGCGACGAAGATCCACGCAGGTGAAAGCGTAGGTGTTGTGAGCATCCGCGGGGAAAAATGCTTGGTGCTGTTCGATCCAGTCCTGGGTGCTGAAGGCGGGAAAGTGAGCATCCCCCCCCGTGACCTCTGCCTCGACACGGGTGAGGAGCATCCGGTGCGCAAGAGGTAGGAACAACGTGTAGACCTGCTCTCCACCGATCACCATGATCTCATCCGCCCCGTCCGCGAGTGCGATCGCTGCATCGGTGGTCTCGGCGACCAGGATGCCATCCGCGGCGAAACCGGGTTGCCGTGTCATTACGATGTTGGTGCGATTCGGAAGCGGTCGACCAATGGACTGGTAGGTCTTGCGCCCCATGACCACCGGTTTGCCGGAGGTGACATTCTTGAAGTGGCGTAGGTCCGCGGGCAGGTGCCACGGCAGTTCGTTGCCGCGACCGATAACCCGGTTTTTGTCCATGGCGGCAATCAGGGTCAGGGAGGTCATGGGGATCAGACCGCAATGGGGGCCTTGATGGGGGGATGAGCGTTGTACTGGATCAATTCGATGTCATCGAAGCTGAAGTTATCGATCCGATCGATTTCGGGGTTGAGTCGGACGTAGGGCAGGGGCAGCGGGGCGCGCGAAAGTTGCTCCTCCGCTTGCGCCATGTGATTGCTGTACAGGTGGGCGTCACCGAGTGTGTGGATGAATTCTCCCGGGTCCAGGTCGCAGACCTGAGCGATCATCATGGTTAACAGCGCATAGGAGGCAATGTTGAAAGGCACGCCCAGGAATACGTCCGCGCTTCGTTGGTAGAGCTGGCAGGAAAGGCGTCCGTCGGCAACGTAGAACTGAAAGAAGGCGTGGCATGGCGCCAAGGCCATGCGGCCCATTTTGACATTGGCCTGAGGGGCAATGGTTTCGTCGGGTAATTGCGCCGGGTTCCACGCCGATACAATGATGCGGCGGGAATTGGGTGTGTTCTGGATTTGTTCGATGACTTGTTGGATCTGGTCGATGCTGTGTCCGTCCGGTGTGGGCCAGGATCGCCATTGGTGACCGTAGATAGGGCCGAGTTCACCATCCGCGGTCGCCCACTCGTCCCAGATGCTCACTCCGTTCTCTCGCAGATATCCGGTGTTCGTGTCGCCCTGGAGAAACCAGAGGAGTTCGTGGACCACGGATTTGAAATGGACCTTTTTCGTGGTGACCAGCGGGAATCCGTTGGCGAGATCGAAACGCATCTGGTGCCCGAAGATCGACAAGGTGCCCGTGCCGGTCCGGTCACCCTTCGAGGCGCCTTGATTCCTGATCCGGCGGAGCAGTTCGAGATATTGGAGCATCGGGTTTCGCTATCTGGATCTGATGGTCAGCGGCGAGGCCGGAAGGGGCCGGATGATACACCGGCGACTTTGGGGATGTGTGCGGCAGGGGGCCCGGGCAGGCCACCGTGGCGCCAGTTCTCCTGAGCGGTGCGGGTTGAGCGCCGGGCAAAGACAAGTGCAGGGGCTCTCCTGCTGATGCGCGATGGGTCCGTCGGCCGGGGCTGGATACACAAACGGCCCCGTCGCCCTCGATTCGATGCTTGATATGCGTGCCCACGTATTGCTCGCCACCAAGTTGCGCTATAGTTTGGCCTTATTACTAGAGATTGATGCCCTATCTGTCCGAAATCACAGAATATTTGTTCGGACTTGGTCGTGGGGCAAGGCATAACCGAGGTTCTGTTATGCGCAGGATAATGGTCATTAACTCGAAGGGCGGGTGCGGAAAGACGACCATCGCGAGCAATTTGGCGGCCTACTATGCAAGCCAAGGCAAGCGAACAGTGTTGTTCGATTACGATCCGCAGGGTTCGAGCCTACAGTGGGTTCGCTCGCGATCACCCGAGCGTTTCCCCGTGCATGGAGTTCCCGCGTATCGGGGGGCTCGCGATGGGGTCACCCGGACATGGCAGCTTCGGGTTCCAACGGGGTCTGAGCGCGTGATTCTCGACACGCCCGCGGGCGTGGGAGGTCAGGAGTTGGCTGATCTGTGCCAGCGCGTTCATGCCATCGTGGTTCCCGTGCAGCCTTCACCCATCGATATCCACGCGTGCTCCCATTTTGTGCGCGACCTGCTCCTGGTCGGCAAGGTTCGGACCCTGAATGTCCGGGTGGCCGTGGTGGCCAACAGGGTGCGCGAGCGCACTCACGGCTTTTCCATTCTCGAGCGATTTCTGGGCAGTCTGAATATCCCTTTCGTCACCAGCCTGCGCGATGCGCAAAACTACGTGAAGGCAGCGGAGCAGGGGATTGGAATCCACGAACTGGATGCCCCCTTCGTGCAGCGCGACATCGATCAGTGGTCGCCCTTACTCGAATGGATCGAGAATGCCCCGGAGGAAGAAACCGAGCAGCGGGCGTCGGTCAACTCAGGGGGCAATACTCACACGGAATCGGTGCAGTTGCGGGTGTGAGGCCTGTCTTCAGTCCTGTCTGCCCCCATCCCTGAAGGAGACGATGGGCCAGCCTCGGGCGCGGGCGGTGGATTCAAGAGCCGGGTCGGGATCGACAGCAACAGGATTGTCCACCAGCTCCAGTAAAGGCAGGTCGTTCCTTGAGTCTGAGTAGAACCAGCTGCCCTCAAGGGTCATGTCTCGCGCATTGAGCCATTCCCGAAGTCTTTCCACTTTCCCCTCCTGGAAGCTGGGGATGCCCTCAACCTCACCCGTGTAGCGGCCGTCGATCTGTTGGGCTTGGGTGGCGATCAGGTGTTCGACTCCCAGACGTCTCGATATCGGCGTGGTGACGAAGGAATTCGTCGCCGTGATGATGATGATGGTGTCTCCGGCCGCTCGGTGTCTTGCCAAGGCCTCCAAGCCTGGCTTGGTGATGATCGGTTCGATGAAGCGCTCCATGAAGTCGGCATGCAGGGTAGCCAAGCGCTCGCCGTCGTGCTGAGTCAGCGGAGCAAGGGAGAAACGCAGGAACTCATGGATGTCGAGGCGCCCAGCGACGTAGTCGTCGTAGAACCGTTGATTGGCGGCCTCGTACTTTGCGCCATCCACCAGACCTTCCTCGACGAGGAAACGCCCCCAAAGGTAGTCGCTATCACCAGCCAACAAGGTATTGTCGAGATCGAAGGCGGCTACAGCCATGGTTTGGTTCCTTCACTGAGAGCCCAAAGGGGGCGGCATTGAATGATGTTCGCAACGCCTTTGGCAAGCAGGGGGCCTGAGCACGCCTGACAGCTTCTGTTTTTTCACCGGTATCGGATTGTCCTTATTTGTCCGGCTTTGGGGACTTGTGGAACAATGCCGGGCCATATTGAACAGCGAAATGATCTGCAAGTGATTGATTCGGAGGGTTTTCGCGCCAATGTTGGCATCATCCTCTGCAATAAGCAGGGGCAATTGTTCTGGGCTCGTAGAGTTGGCCAGAACGCTTGGCAGTTCCCGCAGGGCGGGATCCGTCAGGATGAGTCGGTGATTGATGCGTTGTACAGGGAGTTGTGGGAGGAAACGGGGCTGCATCCGGAGCACGTCAAAATCATGGGATGCACCCGGAATTGGCTTCGTTATCGGCTTCCAAAGTGGTTGCAACGAAAGAACTGCACCCCCTTGTGCATCGGGCAGAAACAAAAGTGGTTCATGCTCCGCATGGTTGGGGACGAGCACGAAGTGCAGCTTGATTGTGGCGAGAAGCCTGAGTTCGACCGCTGGCGCTGGGCCGATTACTGCGAACCGTTGGACCAGGTGGTCTTTTTCAAGCGCCGGGTCTACGCACGGGCACTGGATGAGCTGGCGCATCTGGTATTTCCCGACGGTGTCCCGGAACTGGTGAGGGAGAAGCTGCCGAACGGGGGGCGATCACGTTATGGGCGTTCGCGCTCGACCCCGATCAAGAAAAGTCCCTCTAACGCAGCCGGGTGATCACGGCCTTCAGCCGGGTTCGACGGGACCGGGCACGTAGTTGAACGATTTACAGGAGCCCCTGACGGCGTCGCGTATGCCCCAACGATCAAAATCCATGCTTGATATCTTGCGGCGCACCGTTCAGGAGGTCAGCGCGCTCGACAGCCTTGATCAGGCTCTGGAGATTATTGTTTCCCGGGTCAAGCAAGTGCTGGGTGTGGACGTTTGCTCGGCCTACCTGGCGGATGAGGACAGAGGAGAGTACGTGCTTCGGGCCACTGATGGTTTCGCGGAGGGCGTGGTCCATAAAGTTAGGCTGCCTTTCGGAACAGGATTGGTGGGCTTGGTAGGGCGCAGGGCCGAGACGGTGAACATGGCGGATGGGCATCTCCATCCGATGTTCCATTTCGTTGAAGAGACCGGTGAGGACAGGCTGCATGGATTCTTGGGTGCGCCTATCGTCAGCCATCGCGAGACCCTGGGGGTGTTGGTCGCGCAGCGGGTCGAGGTTAAAGATTTCAGCGATGAAGAGGTCAGTTTCGTCGTCACCCTGGCGGCCCAACTCGCTGGAGCGATCACGCACGCGCAGAGTGTCGATGCCGTTCAGACCGATGAATCCTCGGAAACCGGTCAGCGAAAGCGCTTTATAGATGGCTTGCCCGGGGCGCCGGGCGTTGCCATGGGCAAGGCGGTGGTGGTGTACCCCGTGGCGGCATTGGATTCGGTTCCGGATCGCGCGGCCGACGACCCGGAGGCCGAGGAAACAGCTTTCCTTGCCGCGGTAGCGGAGGTCCGGCAGGAGGTACAGGCGATTGCGGATCGTCTGGCCGGGCATGTATCAGCCGAGGAGAAGGCCGTTTTCGATGCGTACGTCATGATGCTATCGGGCGACGTGCTGATATCCGAGACCGTCGAGGCAATTCGTGCGGGTCAGTGGGCACAGGGAGCCTGGCGGTCAACAATCGACCGGCACGCTCGGGTCTTCGATGCAATGGAAGACGATTACCTTGCGGAACGGGGCAAGGATCTGCGTGATCTGGGCCGCCGGATTCTGATGCAGTTGCAACAAAGCCGTACCCAGGTCGAGGAGTACACGGAAGGCACGGTTCTGGTCGGAGAAGACGTCAGCGCGATGCAGTTGGCGGAGGTGCCGCCAGGCGTCCTTGCGGGTGTTGTTTCCATGCATGGATCGGGTTACTCGCATGTGGCGATCCTGGCGCGCGCGATGGGAATACCAGCGGTTATGGGGTGCTCAGGGCTCCCGGTGAACCGTGTGGGAGGACGGGATCTGATCGCCGATGGTTACTCCGGCAGGGTGTACGTCTCTCCGAGCGAGACGGTCAGGAACGAGTACGAGCGCCTGTGTCGGGAAGAGGCGGAGCTGTCCCGGCGACTGGATGATTTGCGCGAGGAGTCCGCTGTAACCCCCGATGGGGTCCATGTTCCTCTCTACGCGAACATGGGATTGCTGGCGGATGTTCCCGGCTCAATCCGGAGTCTTGCCGAGGGTGTTGGGCTGTTTCGGACCGAGTTCCCGTTCCTCATCAGAGACCGTTTCCCGGGTGAGGACGAACAGGTGCGTGTGTACCGGGAGGTGTTGGAAGCCTTCAACCCGGGTCCGGTGGTGCTGCGCACGCTTGACGCCGGGGGGGACAAGCCGCTGCCTTACTTTCCGGTGAACGAGGAGAATCCCTTTCTGGGTTGGAGGGGAATTCGTCTGACGTTGGACCACCCGGAAATTTTCCTTGTCCAGCTTCGCGCCATGCTCCGCGCCAACGAAGGACTGGGCAACCTGCATCTGCTGTTGCCCATGATCAGCTCGGTTCATGAGGTGGATGAGGCCTTGGTGTATCTCGACCAGGCCATTGATGAGCTGAGGGAGGAGGGGCTCGAAGCTGCCATGCCTCCGGTAGGTGTGATGATTGAAGTGCCTTCGGTCGTCTATCAGATCGATGCGCTATCGCGTCGCGTGGATTTCTTCTCGGTCGGGACCAATGACCTCACCCAGTACTTACTCGCGGTGGATCGAAACAACGAGCGCGTCGCGGATCTTTACGATCACCTTCATCCCAGCGTGATCCGAGCTCTTCGGGATATCGTCAAGCGAGCCCACAGGGCAGGTAAGCCGGTGAGTGTTTGCGGTGAAATGGCGGATGATCCCGCTGCCGTGCTTGTGTTGCTGGGCCTGGGGATGGACAGCCTGTCCATGAGTACGGGCAGCTTGAGCCGGGTAAAGTGGGTTGTGCGCAGCTTTGATTCAAGGGAGGCGCGTCGGTGGGTCGACCGCGCTTTGGAGGAAGACGATGCAGTGGAGATCCGCGAGATGCTTACCGGAGCAATCGTGGATGCCGGCCTCGGTGGCCTGATCCGGGCGGGCAAGGCCTGATCGGCTGATGATCGTCCGCGTGCACGGGATGTCCTGATATGGACTTGGCCCTGAATCCTTTCATTGTTGCGCAAATCCCGTATTGGTCCGCGTTTCTCGCGGGTCTGTTCGGCGGTGTGCATTGCGCCGGGATGTGTGGCGGGGTGCTTGGCGCATTGGCCTTCGGTTTGCCCGCTGAGGTGCGTGAACGGGGCACGACGATGTTTCCGTACGTGTTCGCCTACAACCTGGGACGCATCAGCACGTATGCCATCCTGGGGGCGCTCATCGGCGCCTTGGGGGCTTACGCGGGCGACGCGGCTGCATCATATGGCGCCTGGAAAGGACTGCGCGTGATTGCGGGGCTCATTATGGTTGCCATGGGCCTGTATCTGGCCGGGTGGTGGTTCGGCCTTCGGCATGTGGAGAGATGGGGGGGGCTGGTATGGTCGAAACTGGAGCCGTTGCGGCGCCTGGTTTTACCTGTTCGCTCCGTTCCCCAGGCCTTTCTGTTCGGCATGGTATGGGGCTTCCTGCCCTGCGGATTGGTTTACACCTTATTGATCTGGGCTCTGGCGGCTGGCGGCCCGATTCAGGGGATGGGCTTCCTGTTGGCTTTCGGCGCGGGTACGTTGCCTGTTCTGCTGCTGATAGGCGTGGGTTTTGGAACCGCGGCGGGATGGCTGCAATCCGCTGCCGTACGCAGGCTCGCCGGAGGTGTTGTCATCGTGTTCGGCGTGTGGACGGTTCTCGCCGCTTACGTTCATGGTCCCAACGTTGGATTGGGTTGCCTGCCTCCCGGTTGAGGCGCTCCGCGGGTGAGCGTTAGAACGGTTTGACGATAACCAGAATGATGATTCCGATCAGTGCCAGTACAGGGGCTTCGTTGAACCACCTGAACCAGACGTGGGAATGGTGGTTGCGATCGTGTTTGAAATCGAGGACCAGTTTTCCGCACCAGATGTGGTAGGCGACAAGCAGGATGATCAGGGCCAGTTTGGCGTGCATCCAGCCCAGCGACATGTATACCCCCCAAGCGTCGATCAGCATCCACAGCCCCAATGCCACCGTGATGATTGCCCCTGGGGTCATGATCCCCCAGAAAAGCTTGCGCTCCATAATCTTGAAGCGCTCGTTGCTGATCTCGTCATCGCTCATGGCGTGATAGACGAACAGCCGAGGCAGATAAAACAGACCGGCGAACCAGGTGACCATAAAGATCACATGCCAGGCTTTGACCCAAAGCATTCGGTCAGTCTCCCTTGTTTGTCGGCTTGGAGGGGGGGATCGGTAAGCTCAGCGCATCAGGATCTGGCGCAGGCTCAGTGGGGGGGAGATCGTCCCGGGGCGCCGAATCGGGCTGACCGCCGATCAGACGCGCCAGCCAACGGAAGGCTTTACGCACGCCTCGCCAAATCTTGGGTAGCACCCAAACCAGCAAGGCGATCCATGCGATGAACAGGATCAGGAAGATCCAAGGGTGTTGCAAGGCGGCCCAAAGGCCACCGATCACGGCCAGGTCCTCGGCGACGGAGGCTCCCCAGTTTGTAAACGGTTCGGGGCTGGTGTTGATCAGCACGCGGCTTCCGGCCTTGGCGGCGTGGCTGCTGGCCGTGATGCCGCCACCCATGAGCCCCGCGACGACATGCATCACCGGATCGACATCACCCACTGTCTGGGCCGCGAGAATCGCCCCCGCGGGTACCCTTATGAAGGTATGCAGCGTGTCCCAGCCCGAATCCACGCCGGGCACCTTGTCCATGAAGAACTCGACGAAGTACATGAGGAAGGCGACGGAAAGAACGATATCGTTTTCCAGCACTTCCAGTCCCGGGGGTAGATCCATATAGCCCTGATTGCCCATGAACCCGAGCATGAATACAGCGGCGTAAAGGTTGATTCCACTCGCCCAGGCGACCCCCATGGTCATGGCGATTGTGGCGACGATTTCTTCGTACACGTTGCACTTCTCCGATCGACGGATGCCGACCCCTGCGGCGCGAGGATACTCAGAGTGCCCGGGTGCGGCAAAAGTTCGGCGCTGGATCCGCGTATTCTTGACCGGGGCCTTGGCTACGGCTTAATGTCCCGCCGCAGGTCCGAAGCCTGTCATGGGCGGGCATTCAGCAGGGCACCAGAGGCTTGGGAAATGGGAGCGGCTACGGCCGCTTTTTCTTTTTACGCCCTTGCCGCGCGGCGTTTTCGCCGAAACCGGGTTGAGAAGTACGAGAGGTATGCATGCTTGAGGTCGGGATCGTTGGGGCGACCGGTTACACCGGGTCGGAACTGTTGCGTTTGCTGGTCCTTCATCCCCAAGTTCGAATTCGTGTCGTGACTTCCAGGTCGGACGCCGGAACACCTGTTCAGGATATGTTCGCCAACTTACGAGGCTACCTGGACCTGGAGTTCACCGCCCCGACTCTGGAGATCCTTTCCGAATGTGATCTGGTTTTCTTCGCGACACCCAATGGCACCGCGATGAAGCTGGTTCCTGACCTGCTCGCCGCCGGAGTGAGGGTGATCGATCTTGCCGCCGATTTCCGCATTCGCGATGTCGCTACATGGTCTCGGTGGTACGGCATGGAGCACGCGTGTCCAGATCTTCTGGAGGAGGCGGTCTACGGGCTGCCGGAACTCAATCGAGCGTCTATCGCCCATGCGCGACTGGTTGCCAACCCGGGTTGTTACCCCACGGCGGTCACCCTTGGTTTGCTCCCTTTGTTGGAGTCCGCCGCTGTGCAGCCTGCGTCAATCATCGCGGACTGTAAGTCCGGAGTGAGCGGAGCAGGTAGAAAGGCGGCGGTTGGCTCGCTCATGAGTGAAATGGGGGAAAGTTTCAAAGCGTATGCGGCGGGTGGGCATCGTCATTGGCCCGAAATTCGCCAGACCCTGCAATCGGTAGCCGGTGACGCGGCGGATCTGACGTTCGTGCCTCACCTTGTTCCCATGATCCGCGGCATTCACGCCACCCTCTACGCACGGATTGAGCCGGGTTTTGA
>JBMYTY010000007.1:0-13430 GCA_049604855.1 Gammaproteobacteria bacterium
ATGGACGATCAGGTGCGTCGAGACGCCGTGCGATGAATAGATCAGAGGTTCCCTATTCCAAGGTGTCCCACCCTGGTCGAAACAGATGGAGCATCAGAACAAATCCCATGACCGCACGCCCACCCGACTGGACCGAACACTTCCCCTCACTGCCCATGGACGATGCCCCCTCCATCCGCGCCGCCGCGCAACGGGTCAGCGTGCCCGCCGGAGCCATCGTGTTTCGCACGGGCGACGTCTGCGAGCGCTATATCCTGGTGATATCGGGCAGCGCACGGGTGCGTCGCCTGTCAGCGGACGGCAAGGAGATCGTCCTCTACCGCGTCGAATCCGGCCAGTCCTGCATCCTCACGACGTCCTGCCTGCTCGCCGGTGAGCACTACCCCGCCGAGGCCCTCGCGGAGACCGACCTGGATGCCGTGCTCATACCCGCCGAAGCCTTCGACCGGGGCATGGCCGAATCCTCCGCCTTCCGCCGCTTCGTACTCAGCGCCTATGGCGAGCGGGTGACCTCGCTCATCAGCCTGGTCGAGGGCGTCGCATTCCGCCGTATCGATTCACGTCTTGCCTCCTGCCTTCTGCAACGGGGCCAACGCGCGGACGGCCTGCGCTGCACCCACCAGAACCTGGCCCTGGAGTTGGGTACCGCGCGCGAGGTGATCAGCCGCCAACTCAAACAATTCGAACGGGAGGGACTGCTCAGCCTGCATCGCGGGCGGATCGAGCTGGCGAATCCGGAGGGCCTCCGAGGCCTGGCCGCGGCGAACTGATCCCGCGCCAGCAACAACGCAGTCGATGAGTCCCACCCCTGGCGACGGATCCCCACTTCCAACTTCACGGTTCAAACTTCGAACTTCTCTCGGTGACCCAGGTTACCGACACACTCCGGTCCCGATGGTCAGATACGCGCGTCCCATCAACCTTTGGAGCACCCAATCATGACCAAGAACGTAGGAACCATCGACAAAGTCATCCGTATCGTCGCCGGTGGCGCACTCATTGCCTGGGCCGCGGCCTTTGGTGGCCCGGTGTGGGCCTACATCGGCATTGTCCCGGTGGCCACGGCGCTGCTGGGCATCTGCCCCGCCTATTCGATCATCGGTGTGAACACCCGCGGCAAATAACACCGCCCCCCGCCGCGGCCGCCTTCGGGCCGTTCGCGGCAGGGGCGTCGGGGCTGATCGGGGACAACGATGTGCAATGCCGCCGATCAGCGACACCCCGCCCAAGCAGGAAAACCTATCAGGCTGGCGGACACCTGTTCCGAAGACACCCAAACGGGTGGATCGGGCCAAGCCAGAGGGATGGTCCCCAAGGGATAGGCCAAGGAAATCAGCGCATGGAACGTCCCGCCAAAACAGGGCAATAACCGTGCAATTTCAACGCGCGGCGGCCGCGAATCTGGGAAACATACGACAAAGCCCCTGACTACGCGGCCCAAAGGCGCTACAAACGCACCCGGCCCTTTTAATCCGGATCGCTCCACACTTCCGCACCTCACTCATGAAACCCGCAAAGATCATCCTGCCCATCGTGTTTCTGGCCTTGGCCGGCGCGGGGGTGGCGGCCTTGGTCAAGACCAAGCCCAAACAACCCGAGGTCACTCCGGAGGAAAAGATCTGGCAGGTCGCCGCGCAAGCGGCCCGGCCCGACCGCTATGCCCCCGAACTGACCCTGTATGGGCAGGTGGATTCCCCGCGCCTGTCCACCCTCACCTCGGCGGTGGCGGCGGATGTGCGTGTGGTGCATGTCTCCGAGGGGGAGTACGTGCAGGCGGACCAGACGCTGATCGAGTTGGACGACAACGACGCCCGCCTCGCCATGGCCCAGCGCGAGGCGGAGCTGGCCCAGTTCGACGCGGACATCGACAACCTTCGGGTGCAGTACGACCACGACGTCGCCTCCCTGCCCAATGAAAAGCAATTGCTGAGCATCCGAACGCGGGCGGTGAAGCGCGCCCGCGACCTGGCGAAGAGCAACGTGGGCGCCCAATCCGCCCTCGATGACGCGTTGGTGGGCCAACAGCAGCAACTGCTCAGCGTCAAACAACGCGAGAACGCCATCAACCAGTTCGCCGCCCAGATGGCACGCCTGGAAGCCGGTCGCCTGAAGACCCAGGCGGCCCTGGAAAGCGCACGACTGGACCTGCTGCGCACCCGTATCGCCGCGCCCTTCGCCGGTCAGGTGACCACGGTCCAGGTCGCCGTTGGCGATCGCGTGCGGACCGGCGACGCGCTACTTGAGCTGTTCGACCACGATGCACTGCGTGTGCGCGCGCAAATCCCGAACCGCCATGTGGGCCGGATACGCGACGCGCTGCGCCTGGCCGGTGGCCAGGGTCTGAAGGCCATGGCCCATGTGGACGGGCGGGACGTCAGTCTGCGACTCGCACGCCTGGCCGGTCGGGTCAGCGCGGGGGGAAGCATCGAGGGGCTGTTAGACGTAACGGGAGGCGCCAAGGGGCTTTCCCTGGGCCGCTTCGTGACGCTACGTCTCGAACTGCCGAGCCTCGGAAACGTGATTGCCCTGCCGGTCGAGGGCCTGTACGGCTCGGACCGGATCTACACCATCGCCGATAACCGCCTCGTCCGACACCAGGTACGCATCGAAGGCGAGACCCACGATGAAGGCGATAGCGCGCTTCTGCTGGTGAGTGCTCCGGATATCGAACCGGGAACCCCCATCCTGGTAACACAATTGCCCAACGCCATCCCCGGTCTGCGCGTCGAACAGGTCGATGCGGCGTTCGCTGGAACAACCGGGGACGGGGCAACCCAGCGATGAAGCCGCAACCGGGCACCCCCCTGCACAACGACCTGCTGGGCCTGTTCGCCAATCACCGGGTCGCCCCCAACCTGCTGATGGTGATCATGTTCCTGCTCGGCGGCTTCGCGCTGACCAAGCTGAACACTCAGTTCTTTCCGACCTTCGAACTGGAATATGTCTCGGTACGCACGGTCTGGTCCGGGGGCAGTCCGGAGGACGTGGAGTCGGCCATCACTACGCCCATCGAGCAGGAGCTGCGCACCCTCAACAACCTCAAGAACATGACCTCCACCTCGGCCCAGGGGGTTTCCGTGATCACCCTGGAATACAACGAGGGCACGGACATGGGTTCGGCCCTGGACCAGGTGGAGGAAAAAATCTCGGCGGTACGCAACCTGCCCTCGGACGCCGAACCCACCACCGCATCACGCCTGTTCCGGCGCGAGTCCATCTCCCGCGTGCTGGTCACCGGCCCGGCCAAGCTCGCGGAACTGCGCCCCCTGGTGCGCCGTTTCGAACGGGAACTGCTGGACCGGGGCATCGCAAGCGTGGATATCACCGGCCTGCCCGAGGAGGAGATCGCGGTCGAGATTCCCATCGACCGGCTGCAGGACATGGGCATGACGCTCGCGGATGTGGGCGAGCAGCTCTCAGCCAACTCGCGGGACATCCCCGCCGGGGTCGTCGGCCGTGACGACGTGGCCCGCCAGTTGCGCACCCTGGAGCAACGCCGCAATGAGCGGGAATTCGGCGAGGCCCTGGTGCGCGCGGGTATCGACGGTGAACGGGTCATGCTGTCCGACATCGCGCACATCGAGCGCCGCCCGCGCGACAACCAGACACGCCTGTTCTACAACGGCCAGCCCGCCATCGAACTGCACCCCAAGCGCGACGAGGCATCGGACACCCTGGACTCCGCGCGCGCAGTGCAGGAGTGGGTTGACGACACCCAACCCACCCTCCCACCCGGCGTGAAGCTGGTGGTTTTTGATGAGCAATGGAGTTTGCTGGACGACCGTATCGACCTGATCCTGACCAACGGTCTTGGCGGCCTGCTTCTGGTCGTCAGCATCCTGTTCCTGTTCCTCAACGGCCGCGTCGCATTCTGGGTGACCGCCGGTATCCCCATCTCCTTCATGGCCACCCTGGCCATCCTTTACGCGGTGGGCGGAAGCATCAACATGATCAGCCTGTTCGGCATGATCATGGCGCTGGGCATCATCGTGGACGACGCCATCGTGGTGGGCGAGGAAGGTCTGTCGCGGCATACCCACGGGGTGAACCCCCTGCACGCGGGGGAAGACGCGGCGCGGCGCATGCTCGCCCCGGTGTTCTCGTCCTCGCTCACCACCATCGCCGCATTCCTGCCGCTGCTCACGGTGAGCGGCATCATCGGCAACATCCTGTTCGACATTCCTCTCATCGTGATCTGCGCCATCATCGCGTCGCTGGTGGAGTGCTTCCTGATCCTGCCCGGACACCTTCAGCACAGCTTCAAACGCGGAGCCGACAAGGAATCCAGTCGTTTCCGGCGCCGCTTCGACGCGGGCTTCGAGCGCTTCCGCGACACTCACTTCCGCAAGCTCGTGACCCTCGCCGTGGAATACCGGGGCGTCACGCTCAGCCTCATCATCGGCGCCCTGATGTTGGCCGTGGGACTGGTCGCGGGCGGGCGTATCGGCTTCACCTTCTTCCCCAGCATCGAGGGCAACATCATCTACGGCAACGTGGCCTTCGTGGCGGGCACTCCCGAGGATCGGGTTGATGCCTTCATGAAACGGGTGGGCGACGCCCTGGAACGCACCGACGAGCATTTTGGCGGCGTGGTCCGCACGTCGGTCATGCGCGAGGGCCTCGCCGTGGTGGCCGATGGACGTTCGACGACCAAGGGTCCCCAGTACGGCTCCTACCAGATCGAACTGCTGCCCTCCGACCACCGCGACGTGCGCAACGAGGACTTCAATGCCTACTGGGAAGAGCAGATCGGCGCCCTGCCCGCCGGCATAGAACGCTTCACCTTTTCATCCCCACGCGGCGGCCCGCCCGGCCGTGACCTGGAGGTTCGCCTGTCCAATGCCCCTCCGGAACGGCTCAAGTCCGCCGCGCTGGAGTTGCAGGAGGCCCTCAAGGCCATCCCCGGTGTGTCCGCCATCGAGGACGACATGCCCTACGGCCCACCCCAGTTGATCTTCGAACTCACCCCCCAGGGTGAGGCCCTGGGGCTTACCGCGGCGGCAGTCGCGAGCCAGTTGCGTGCCGCCTACGACGGCCACCTGGCCCAGATCTACACCGACGGCCCCGAGGAACTCGAGGTCCGCGTACGTCTGCCGGACGCCCAGCGCCATCGCCTCTCCAGCCTGGGCGATTTCGCGCTCATCCTTCCCACAACGGATCGGGCCGATGGATCGGGCACCGTACCCCTGGCCACCGTGGCCGAATTCCGCGACCGCCAGGGCTTCGAGATCCTGCGCCATGCCAGCGCGGTACGCGCGGTGAACATCTTCGCCGACGTGGACCGGCGCAAGAACAACGCCAACGATATCCGCGAGGAACTGGGCAAGGAGCTATTGCCCCTGCTGGCCAGCAAGTACGGCCTGGAATACAGCTACGAGGGGCGCGCGGCCGATCAACGCGAAACCCTGTCCGACATCCGCTCGGGTGCCATCGTTGCCGTGGTGCTCATCTATCTGGTTCTTGCCTGGGTGTTCTCCTCCTACGGCTGGCCCCTGGTGGTCATGGCGGCCATCCCCTTCGGCATCGTGGGTGCCATCGTCGGCCATTGGCTGCTGGGCATCGAGCTGACCATCCTTTCCCTGTTCGGCGTGTTCGGCCTGTCCGGCATCGTGGTCAATGACTCCATCATCCTGGTTGTTGTCTTCAAGCAACTTCGCCAACAGGGTGAGGATGTCCGGGAAGCCATCATCGATGCCGCGCGCCTGCGCCTGCGCGCCGTGTTGCTCACCTCCCTGACCACCATCGCGGGCCTCACGCCACTGCTGTTCGAAAGCTCGCTTCAGGCCCAATTCCTTATTCCCATGGCTACCACCATCGCCTTCGGACTGGCCTTCGCCACGGTTCTGGTTCTGCTCGCCATTCCCGCCCTGCTGTCCATTCACGAGGACGTGGTTGCCTGGTTCAGCCGCAAGAGCGGCCACCTCGATAAGCCCGTGATGGAACTGGAGCCCTGAGGGGGCGCGGCCGTTCGACGAACCCTGGCCATCACCACGGCCAACGGGGCGGGGCAACTACACCCACCCCCATCATGGGAACCCGCCCTTGCAACCGCTGTCATGGAAGGCACCATTACGGCCCCTCCCATCGAGCGTTCGGTTTCAGATGCGTTTTTTCCGGTTTCCGGCCCTCATCGTCTTCTTCCTGTTCAGCACGTCGGCGCTGGCGGACCTGAACTTCCCCCAGCCCCGCGCCCTGGGCCCGGCGGTGGATTTCTGGACCCGCGTGTACACGGAACTGGATGACAACGCCGGTTTCATCCATGACGACCGCCGCATGAACGACGTGGTCTACGGCAGTATCCGCTTCCAACCGAAGTCCAGCCGCCGTTCACAGCAGAAACAGATCAAGGCCGAAGTGCGCCAATGGAAGAACGCCCTGTTGAACATGGCAAGCGGCAAGTCCTCCAAGGTCAGCCAGCGTTACCAGAAGGTGATCCGGAAAATCTGGGGGGCGAACGCCAGCGCCAAGACCCTGCGCAACGCAGCCCACCGGGTGCGTTTCCAACGCGGCCAGGCCAACAAGTTCCGCGCCGGGGTGATCCGCTCGGGAGCCTTCGAGGGGCACATCGCCAAGGTCATGCGAGACCTGGGACTGCCCGCCGACCTGGGCCTTCTGCCCCACGTTGAATCATCCTTCAACCCCCTGGCCCGCTCCCACGTGGGCGCGGCGGGCATGTGGCAGTTCACGCGTGGCACCGGGCGGCGCTTCATGCGCATCGACCACGTGGTGGACGAACGCCTGGACCCCTACAAAGCCAGTCATGCCGCCGGGCGTCTGCTCAAACACAACCACAGCGTGTTGGGAACCTGGCCGCTCGCGCTGACGGCCTACAACCACGGCCTTGGTGGAATGCGCAAGGCCGTACGGGTCACCGGCACGAAAGACATGGGCGTGATTGCGCAACGCTACCGCGGACGCCTGTTCGGCTTCGCCTCACGCAACTTCTACGCCGCGTTCCTGGCCGCACGCCGGGTCGCGAAAAACCACGAGAAATACTTCGGACCGCTCAAGCGCCATACCGCCCACGACGTGCCGGTCGTGTCCATCCCCCTGTACGTTCCGGTACGGGCCTTGAGTCAGCACCTGGGTGTCAGCACCAAGGAATTGCAGCGCTTGAACCCTGCCCTACAGCGCACCGTCTGGTCCGGAGACAAGCTGGTACCGCGCAATTTCACCTTGCGCCTACCCGGCGGATATTCGATCGACAAAGCCGAAGAGCGCATCCGCCAAGCCACCATAGCGGCAGGGGCTCCGCGTCAGAAACGGGATTATTTCTACCGCGTCCGCAAGGGCGACACCCTGTCACGAATCGCCGCCCGCTTTGGCACCAGCACGCGAACGCTCATGTCCCTCAACGGCCTGCGCAGCGCGAACCGGATCCGCATCGGCCAGCGTCTGCGCCTACCCGGTGCCCAGGGCACCACCCTGGCCAGCAGCGCTGTCACCCCGCCCGACGCCGCCCCGGGGAGAACCACCATCCATAAGGTACGCCGTGGCGAAGTGCTGGCCCTGATCGCGCAACGTTACGGGGTCAGTACGCGGGACCTTATGCGCGCCAACCGCATTCGCAGCGCAAATCGGATCTACGCGGGCCAGATTCTGACCATCCCCGCGCCCGGCGTGCCGGAGCCCCTGGTGGTTGCCAAGGCGCCCCAGGCGACCCCGGGTAGTCGGATCACCACGACACTGCACCCCGCGTCGGGCTCCAAGCGCACGCTCCCTCCCTCACCACAGAGCGCCACATCGGTTGCCGAACCCGGTGGGGAAGAAGCGAGCGAAGCGGCTGATACCCCTCCGGAGACCAAGGGTGAACCCGACGAGGAACAGCGCCATGAGCAGGAAGCAGACCTGGCGGCAACGGCTTCATCGGAATCCGATTCCCCGACAACAGCAGCGGCCGAGGACGCCACCGACGAGGTCGACACCGCCGAAACGGGTGTGGCCCCCGTGGAAGCCCAGCCCGCGCTCGCCGCCGACCCGGCGGATTATGAAGTGGCCCCCGACGGCACCATCGAGGTCCAGGCGGCGGAGACCCTGGGGCACTTCGCCGAGTGGCTGGGCATCAAGACCCAACGCCTGCGTGAAGTGAACCGTCTGAGCTATGGCAAACCCATCAGCATCGGCAAACGCATCCGCCTGGACACCCGCCGCGTGACCACCGAGGAATTCGTGAAACGGCGCGTCGCCTATCACCAGGAACTACAAGCAGCGTTTTTCGAGACCCATCGGATCGCCGGTACCCGGGACCACAAGGTGCGCAAGGGCGACAGCCTGTGGGGCCTGGCTAACCGGAGCTACGAAGTCCCGCTCTGGTTACTGCGCCAGTACAACCCCGACAAGGATCTGGCCAAACCCCTACCCCCGGGCGGCACGGTGGAGATCCCTGTGATCATCCCCGTCAAAGAGAGCTGAAGCACCCCGAATAGCCGGGCTCGAATACCAGGTACCAATTGCCCGGGACGACGTGCCGACGCATCACTTCCTGTGCGGGCAGTTCTCGCGCACGCAGTCACCGTAGATGGTGAGGGAATGGTCAGTGATCTTGAAGCCCAGCTTCTTGGCGGCCTCGGTCTGGTGTTTCTCGATCACCTCGTCGAAAAACTCCTCCACCCGGCCGCATTGGCGGCACACGATGTGGTCGTGGTGATCCGATCCCGCCAGTTCAAAGACCGCATGGCCGGATTCGAAATGATGACGGCTGACGATTCCGGCCCCTTCGAACTGGGTCAGCACACGGTAGACGGTCGCGAGGCCGATCTCCTCTCCGGAGTCGAGCAGGGTCTTGTAGACATCCTCAGCGCTGAGGTGCTCGTCACTCTGGGTCTCGAGGATTTCAAGGATCTTCATGCGCGGCAGTGTGACCTTGAGGCCTGCCTTTTTCAGTTCTCGGGAATCCACACTCGTCCTCGACCTTGGGTTATAGTTCCGGCCGTCCCGACCGACGCGTAACAGTCATGCATCCGACAAAGAGTCTCATTGCAATCCTGCTGATTTCAAGCCTGCACCTGAGTGGGTGTGAGACAGCCAGTTCCCTGCTGTACCGCATCGACGTGAACCAGGGAAACCTGGTCAACCAGGACATGGTGAACCGCCTGCGGCCGGGCATGAACCGCCGCCAGGTCGCCTATCTTCTGGGCACACCCACCCTGGTCGATACCTTCAACTCGGACCGCTGGGACTATATGTACCTCTCCCAGCCCGGTAGTGGTGACACCACCCGCAAACACCTCGCGGTGCATTTCGACGGTGACCAGCTCGCGCGTATCGAAGGCGATTGGCGCCCGGAGCCCGGGGCGGAACTTAAGGGTCGCGTGGAGAAGACCGTTGCCGTGCCGTTGCGTGAACGCGAGCCGAAGGGATTTTTTGACCGCGTTCTCGATACCGTGGGCCTGGGTGAAGACTGAGCGCAAGCGCGCTCGCCCCCTTTAACCCTTCTGCCCCATGACCTTGCCTTCGGCGGCAAGACGGCGACGCACCTCTTTCGGATCGGCCTTTAGCGGGCGATAGATTTCGATCCGATCACCGTGCTGCACGGTATCAGTGGTCTTCTTCGCCTTGGCCCAGATACCCACATCCGCGTCGTCCAGGTCGATCTCCGGAAACCGGTTCGTGATCCCACTGAGATCGATGCCCTCGGCGATGGTGCTGCCCACGGGCACGTCCAGGTCCAGAATCACCTGCTCATCGGGCCGTGCATAGGCCACTTCGATATGCACCGTTTTGTCGGTATCAGCCATACACCACCTTTGCTCGTTCCACGAAGGCATCCACCAGGGACCCGACCACCTGGTTGAACACCGGGCCGAAGGCCATGGCCACGAGGCGGTTGGAGAATTCGAAATCCATGTCCACAGTGACCTTGCAGGCATTGTCGGCCAATGCCTCGAAGCGCCAGAATCCGTGCAGGTGTTTGAATGGACCATCCACCAGGCGCATCTCGATCATGTGACCCGGGCGTAAGCGGTTGACGGTCGTGAAGCTCTTGCTGACCGCGCCCTTGGCCAACTCCACGGTGGCGCGACACTCATCATCACCGCGCTCATGGACCCTGCTGGTGCGGCACCAGGGCAGGAACTGGGGATAGGACTCGATGTCATCGACCAGGTCGTAGATCTGCCGGGCCGAGTAGGACAAAAGGGCGCTACGTTGAATCGCGGTCATGAGCCGAAGATACCCAGGCCGGAGAGAAAGATCACCACCACGCCCGCCGGGGCAACCACACCGGCCAGGATGCGCCAGGCCTTGTGGGCCTCCACGCCCAGCGAAAGCTCAGCGCGCGACACTTCGCGCCGCACCATCCACGCCGCGAACAGGGCGATGAACAAGCCACCCAGGGGCAGAAGGATGTTGGTGGTCAGGAAATCCAGAAGATCGAAGAAGGTCTTGCCGAACAGCAGCACATCAGCCCCGATGTTGAAGGACACGATGGTACCTATGCCCAGCACCCAGGCGATGAGTGCCGAAACCACCGTCGCGCGAATCCGGGACCACTTCAGACTCTCCACCATCCAGGCCACGACGGGCTCGATCAGGGAAATGGCGGAGGTCCACGCCGCTACCACCAGCAGGACGAAGAACAGCGTCCCGAAAAGTGCACCCGCCGGCATATGCCCGAAGGCCAGAGGCAAGGTCTGGAAGATCAGTGATGGGCCCGCCGCCGGATCAAGCTGATTGCTGAACACGATCGGAAAAATCACCATCCCGGCGACGATCGCCACCAGGGTATCAGACAGGGCGATGGTCACCGCGGAGCTGGTGATATTGGCGTCCTTTGGAAGGTAGGAGCCGTACATCATGATCGCGCCCATCCCCAGGCTGAGACTGAAAAAGGCCTGGCCCATGGCGGCGAGGACCCCATCCAGGGAGAGCGCGGCGAAATCGGGCCGAAACAGAAAATCGACCCCATCCATGAATGCATCGGTATTCATGGCGTAGCCCAGCATGACCAACAGGAGGATAAACAGCAGCGGCATGAGCCAACGCACCGCGCGCTCCAGTCCCTCCTCCACGCCCCGGGCGACCACACCCGCCGTGAGCAACATGAACAGCGTATGCCAGGCCAACATGCGCTCGGGGTCACTGACCAGATCGCCGAAGATCGCGGATGCGCCATCGGAGGTCACGTTATCGAACATCCCGGCCGCGATGCGGGGCACGTAGGCCATCACCCAACCCGCGATGACGCTGTAGAAGGAAATGATCAGAAACCCGGCAACGATGCCCATGAAGCCGATCAGCTGCCAGGATGGGTTGCGTCCCTCATCCCGGGCCAGGTGGCGCATGGTGTTGATGGGTGAACAGGCGCCACGGCGACCGATGAGGATCTCGGCCATCATCACCGGAAGGCCGATCAGGGCGATGCAGGCGAGATAGACAAGGACAAAGGCTCCACCCCCGTTCTCCCCGGCCACGTAGGGAAACTTCCAGATATTCCCCAGCCCCACCGCTGAACCGGTGGCCGCCATGATGAAGGCCAGCCGGGACGACCATTGACCATGGATGGATACGCGCTGATCAGCCATGGACAACCCTCCGCCCCGATTCCGTGCCCGTTATAAACGCCGGATTCTGTGCCAAAGCCGGTGGCGGCTCAATACGGCAAGCCATCGCCCATAGTGCATCTGGTCCCGACACCCCGGACAAGCGCACCACGTTGGTGCAATGAAATCCCACCGTCACGGTTTGTTCATATTCATTGCGCCTCTTTTGCCCGGCTGGCACGCACGATGCAGTGACGACAGCGAAGCCTCACGTGAGTGGAATTCCATGAACCTGGTCTCTCAAATCGCCCATGTCCTCGATACCGACGAGACCGAAGTGATACGCGCCGCGTACACCTCACAATTCGGTACGCCACCTCGCTACGGCGAATTGAGGGAGGCCGTTAACGGTCTGCACAACGGGGGGCCACCACCACCCTGGCTCCACCAGTTCGCCCGCCAGACCCTGCGTCGATACGCGGCCTGAGGCCCATACCCCCATAGCTGGACACACCACGGGCGGTCAAAGGCGGATAGAATCCGCGCCCATGGCGAAATCAGCGAAGAAAAAGGCCGCACCGTCGGCAACCATTGCCCAGAACAAGAAGGCCCGTCACGACTACTTCATCGAGGACAAATTCGAGGCAGGCCTTGTGCTCGAAGGCTGGGAGGTAAAAAGCCTGCGTGCCGGGCGTGCCAACATTTCCGACGCCTTTGTGGAAATCCATCGCGGCGAGGCCTACCTGAACGGGTTGCAGGTCAGCCCCCTGCTGAGCGCCTCAACCCATGTACGCCCCCAACCCACACGGCGGCGCAAGTTGCTCCTCCATCGTTACCAGTTGGACCGCCTGATCGGTGCCGTGGAGCGCAAAGGCTACACGCTGGTCGCATTGGCCATGTATTGGAAGAAGGGCTTCGCCAAGGTCGAAGTGGGTCTCGCACGAGGTAAAAAACAGCACGACAAACGTGCGACCATTAAGGAACGAGACTGGCAGCGCGATAAACAGCGCATCGTCAAACACGGCTGAGACCATGAGCGCGCGGCGAGCAATCCTCTGGCTTGCACTGATCCCCGCCATCGCCTTCGCGGGCCCCGTGTACCGCTGGGTGGCACCGGATGGCAGCATCCACTACGGCGAAACGCCACCCGGCCCCGGGGCAAGAGCCATGGACCTGGAGGTCAACACCCCGACCGCGCGCCCTCCGGGCCAAAGCCCTCAAGCCGGTAGCGGTACCGACACCCCGTCCGGTCCTGCCCGGAGAATGTCCATCTCGCTCTTCGAAGGGCGCTCACCCACCGCGCAAGAATCAGGCTTCAGCCTGCGTATCCGGCCAGCGAAGGAAAAAGGAAGTTGGTCCCGGGTCAAAACCACCGCGCATGGCCACGTCCTCCATTTCAGCCCTCCGCGGCCCGGGCGTTACCAGGCCCTGGTTGTCGCGGACACGGACGGCGATGGCCGCGCCAATGGCCCGGGAGACCTGCGTGGCCTGGGCATTATCGACACCCGCGAGGGCAAGCGCGAACACGATCTGCGCCTCAGTCGACTCATCCACCTGCTCTCACCGGTGGACAACCGGTTTCCCGTCACGGCCCTATCCCAACAGTGCGGCAACAAAGCCTTTGTTCTCCCCACCACCCTACCCGTGGCTTGGAAGCCGCTGGGTGAAAAAGCCGTGTTCACCTGGCGGGTGCGCAAGGTGCGCTGCCACCCGTTTGCCATTCTGGAGTCGGTGGCTGGGGCAACAACCACAGGCACCACGGCGGAACTGTCCCTCCCCCCCAGCGGTCCGAACGAGGGCTGGATCTTTGAACTGCGCGCCAATGAGCGGGGCCGCGAGACCGGGCGCCTGCTCACCCTGGACGACCAGGGCATGCACTGGCACTACCGGTTCCGGACTCAAAAGGTGGCGGACGCCAAGCCGGAGCAGTGATAGGATTCCGCGTTCACT
>JBMYTY010000008.1:0-13341 GCA_049604855.1 Gammaproteobacteria bacterium
TGGTCGGGAGCTCGGGCGGCTCGACGTGATGCGCACCATTGGCATCGATGGCAGCCTCCAGGGCCGATGCCGGACCCGCCCACAGCAACAGGGCGAGGAGAAGGCGCTGGAAAAACGGGCCGGTCATGTTCCTAGTCCAGACGCTTGATGATCGGGGTGATGGGCGTCATGGCCGGGTCTTCGCAGTACTCGCGGGTATCGACGACGGAAAGCACATCGACCCAGGCTTCACCCCGCACGACGTATTCAGACACCCCGTAGTCACCGGTCTCCGGGTTCCAGTCGTAGGTGTAACCCAGGCCGGTGAACGGAGAACCACCGGGTTTGCGATGGGCATTGGCCGAATGGGCCGCGAACCAGGCCAGGTATTTCGGTGGCACATCCTCCGGCACCGTGGTCCCGCAACTTTCCCGGGAGGGATCTGGATCGGGGCAGGGACGGAACAGGTCGACCGAATCCGCTTCCAGCTCGACCAACTCGTGGCGCTCCGCGTTCAGGCGCAAACCCAACAGCTGCTTCAGCCTCGGTACAAGATTGCCTTTGTATCCCGCGCACTTCTCCTGCAACTCCGGGACCTTGCTGACCCACAGATCCTCCTTCAAGCGGAAGGCCCCCACACGCAAGCGGTCACGGGGCACCCAGGCAACCAACTTCACGCGACCGGCGTGGATGGCACGCAAGGGCTTTATTTCACCACCGTCGACCACGGCGGCGTCCTCTATGGCGGCGGTATACAGGGCTGGCAGGTCCGGATCGTCCTCATCCACGCTGCCTTTCATCGTGAGCAGCAAAAGACTGCATCCTCCGAGAACCCAGGTAACCAGGAGGATGATCAGCAGGTGTCCGGTCTTGGGGCTGGGCATGGGCTACAGGCGCTTTGTGGTTCTTGGGAGAAGCCCTGCACGGGTAGCGTACGGGCCGGGTTCATGCCGAGCGTAGCTGGGGATTCCGCGCCGGGCCTGGTGTGCTTCCATGCGGCTTAGGGAGATCGGGACGGGGCTTGAAAGCATACGTGGCAACAAAGTGGCACGTAGTCTGGGGAATCTACGTAGGTTCGGCGGTTTCCGGTCAGGTCACATCCCCAAGGTGACAAAGTTTATCCGCCAGTTCCGGATCGACATCAAGGCCCTCGCGCGCGGCCCGCCGGGCATTGGCGCAACGCCGCGCGCCGGGCAGGCGCACACCGGGTTGATCCTCAAACATCCGCGTCAAGGTGCGCATTCGCTGTTCGAAGTGGCCCGCTCCGGCCTCCGGGTGCATGACCAACATCCATTGACCGGTATGCGGGGCGGCGCCTTCTCCATCAAGAAAGCTGCTGGCCTGGAACCCGAAATTGGCACCGGCGAGACCCGCGGCAAGGATCTCGACCATCAGTGCCAATGCGGCTCCCTTCGGGCCGCCGATGGCGGTCAAAGCGCCCCGCAAAGCGGCCTCCGGATCCGTAGTGGGCTGGCCCTCGCTGTCGACGGCCCAGTCGGCGGGTATCGGTTCTCCACGCTGGCGCGCGCGGTTGATGCGTGCCCTGGGCACCGAGCTCAAGGCCAGATCGATGATTAGAGGATCGTCCTTACCCAATGGGGCGGCGAAGGCGATGGGGTTGGTACCGATCAGGGCATCCCGTCCTCCCGGGGCGGCCATGGCCTTGGGGGTGTTGCCGAGCAGGAGGGCCAGGGATCCGCGCCTTGCGATGCGCTCGACCCAGAGCCCGGCGGCCCCGAAATGATGGGAGCGTGTGACCGTGCCCATGGCCACACCGGTCTCATTGACCCGTTCAAGCAATTGATCAGTGAGCAGTTCGATCGCGGGATACGCGAATCCGCCGACGGCGTCGACGGCCGTGGCTGCCGAAAACCGGGAGGGCAGAACCACAGGCCGGACGATACCGTCGACCTTGCCGCTGTCCAATTGTTCGCAGTAGGACGGCACCCGCGAGAGGCCATGGCCTGGCAGACCCTGGCACTCGGCATCGACCAGGTAACGGGCCACGGTTTCTGCGTTCTCCCGGCGGGCACCGTGGGCCATCAATGCGAGGGTGACAATCTCGATCCAGAAATCTGGTGACTCGGTCATAGGGAATGTGTGCGAATTCGTGGTAGGCGGTGGGGTAGTCGATCTGTAGGCCTGGGTTTCTTGCGCTATGGCGCCGGTTTCACCAATCTCCCGGCCACCATGCCACATCGATCGCGTCATCAACGTGTCTCAGCAGCCATCTGATCGCGCCGCCATAGCGCGGGAATACGAGCGTGCCCTTTCGTCCATCGGGCGGGGGGATGCGGAGATCGCGGAAGAGATTCTTCTGCGTATTCAGCGTATCGATCCTGGATTCGTGCCCGCACGCTACACGCTCGGCGGCTTGGCGGTGGCCCGGGGTGATCTTGAACAGGGGACGCGGGAGTTTCTCGCCGTGCTCGAAGTGGATCCCCTTCATGTGGACAGTCACATGCAGTTGGCGGGCATCCTCGCTCGGCAGGGTCGTTTCGCCAGCGCCATCGGCGCCTGTGATCACGTGCTGGGAATCGTGCCAGCGCTTGATACAGCCTGGTTGGGAAAGGGCGATGCGCAATTGGCCGCGGGTGACGCGGAGGGGGCACTGAAAACCTATGCCCAGGCGGAGGTGGCAGGTGTTCAGGGGCCGGTGCTTGCGCTTCCCCGGTCACGGGCTTTCGAGGCCCTGGGGCGTTACCCGGAAGGACTTTCCGCGCTGGAAGAGGTCGGCGAGACATCCGCCGCGGTTCTCGATCTTCGTGCCCGGCTGCTGTTGGCCTGTGACGACGCCGAAGGCGCGGCCGGGCAGTACCGCCTTCTGATTGAACAGTTCGGCGCGAGCGCGAGCCGGCTCAGGAATCTTGCGCTCGCCCAGGACCGTGGGGGTGCGCTCGATGACGCCCTCGCCTCCTGGAATGGATGTCTGGAATTGAATGAAACGGACTATGTGGCCCTCACCCACAAAGCGGCGATCCTCGGATCACAGGGTGCGTTGAGCGAGGCCCGGGTGGCTTCGCTTTCCGCTATTTCATGCACACCACTGCGTCGACGCAAAGCCGCTTCGGGCACAGGGACCCGCTCGGTTCTACTGCTACGCGCCC
This sequence comes from Gammaproteobacteria bacterium, assembly GCA_049604855.1. GTDB lineage: Bacteria > Pseudomonadota > Gammaproteobacteria > JACKNK01 > JACKNK01 > JBMYTL01. The sequence continues at coordinate 3,087 of JBMYTY010000008.1, forward strand.
TGGGACCGGGCTACTTTCAGATGGACGGTGCCATGAGGCCCGTGCTTCAGCGGGAGAATGCACTTGAGGGTTTTCTCACCGATGGTCGCTATGACGTCACCGAGCTCTACCTGGAACGTTGGGACCATGATCCGGACTGCCTTCATCGAGTTCCCCGGCCCTCCGTGATCATCAATGGCGTGGCTGACGCCGATCGCCATGCGGATACCTTGTCGATACTGCCTAATCGCCTGGTCCCTCTTGGTGTTCCGGTGATCAACCGGCCCGAGGCCGTGGCGCGTACGCGCAGAGACGCCATTTCCCGTTTGCTGGCGCCTTTGGACGGGCTGATGGTTCCCAAAGTGCTGCGTCTGACCTTGACGGGTCGGCTTACCTTTCTTGATTCGCTGAGCGGCGGGTACCCCTGGATCGTCCGGCGTGCCGGTACGCACCGGGGGGGCTCCATGGAGCGGGTCGACAATGCGGACGCGGCTGATGACTGGTTCTCCCGTCATGGGGCGATTGACGCGGAGATCTACGTCATCTCCTACGTCGACAATCGGTTTCGGCGGGAAACGGCAAAAGCGGATTTGTGGCGCCGATTCCGCTTGCTGGCCGTGGGTGGGGAGTTGATCCCCATAACGCTTCATTTCCACGATCACTGGAACGTGCACAGCAACAACCGCGGTCCGCTCATGCTGAACGATGCGGAGCTGGTCCGGCTTGAGGAAAGGTTCATCGTGGACCCGGGTGCCGTCATCGGTGAGCAGGCCATGGACCATATCGCCCATGCGCTGGCGCTGACGGAACTCGACTACGTGGGCATGGATTTTGACCTGCTCCCGGACGGCCGTGTCCTGGTCTTTGAGGTCAATTCCGCCATGGCACCGCAAAGGTCCCTGGTCGGAAACTCACCCTATCTTGGTGCCTCGCTGGATCGGATTGCCGCGGCGATGGATCGTCTTATCGATCGGCACCTGGAAACTACGGGCGCTACTCGACAGTGACTGATTTCGCCAGATTCCGGGGTTGATCCACGTCGGTCCCCTTGATCAGGGCAACGTGATACGAGAGCAACTGCAGGGGTATGACGTAGACGATCGGGGCGATGCTCTCGGGTACCTCGGCAACGTCCATGACATGAACCCCATCCTCGTCACCGGGCATGTCCGCATCCACCTGGGCGAATACGAACAGCTCACCGCCCCGGGCGCGGACCTCGTGGAGATTGGATTTCAATTTGTCCAGGAGGTCGTCGTTTGGCGCAACCGCGATCACGGGCATCTCGGCATCGACCAAGGCTAATGGACCATGCTTCAGTTCGCCCGCGGCGTAGGCCTCCGCGTGGATGTAGGAAATCTCCTTCAGCTTGAGCGCCCCTTCCATGGCTATGGGGTATTGGACGCCGCGACCCAGGAACAGGGCATGGTGTTTATCGGCGAAGGCCTCGGACATCGCTTCGATGCCGGAGTCCATGGTAAGCACGCGTTCCACGCATGAAGGAAGTTGCTCGAGGTCGGAGCACAAGCGGGCTTCGGTCTCTTCGCTCATGGAATTCCGGCGGCCCAAGGCTATAACGAGCAACATCAGCGCAACGAGCTGCGTCGTGAACGCCTTCGTGGAGGCGACGCCGATTTCCGGACCCGCGCGGGTCATCAGGGACATGGCGGATTCACGCACCAGTGATGATTCGGGGACGTTACAGATGGTCAGCGAACTGACGTAGTTCGCCTCGCTGGCTGCTTGGCGCAAGGCGGCCAGGGTGTCGGCGGTTTCGCCAGACTGGGAGATGGTCACGAAAAGGGTGCCAGGCTGGACGATCACTTCCCGGTAACGGAACTCAGAAGCGACCTCGACATTGCAGGAAAGTCCGGCGAGTGATTCGAACCAGTAACGGGCCACCATGCCGGCGTGATAGGAGGTTCCGCAGGCTACGATCTGTACATGTTTGATCTTGTTGAGCAGATCCTCGGCACCGGCCCCGAAGACCTGTGGCAGCACCTTGCCGGCGAGAATCCGGCCTTCCAGGGTTTCGGATATGGCGCGGGCCTGCTCATGGATCTCCTTCTGCATATAGTGGCGGTAGTGACCGCGCTCCACGGCATCGGAGGAGACCTCGGATTCCTTGATGGGTCGGTCGACGATTTCGCCGTCTGCGTCGTAGATGGTGATTCCATCACGCTTGATGTCAGCGAGGTCACCTTCCTCGAGAAAGATGAATCGGCGGGTAACCGGTAACAATGCCGCGACGTCGGATGCGATGAAGTTTTCCCCGATACCGACGCCGATGACCAGAGGGCTGCCCTTGCGCGCGGCGATGAGGCGCCCCGGTTCGGAGTTGCTGATAACGCCCAGGGCGTAGGCCCCTTCCAGATCGACAAGGGTCGCACGCACGGCATTGAACAGGTCGACTCCGGTCTGGAGATAGCGATGAACCTGGTGGACCACGACCTCGGTATCGGTCTCGGACGTGAAAACGTAGCCAAGAGCGCTCTGTTCGATACGCAGGGTCTCGTGGTTCTCGATGATCCCGTTGTGGACCAGGGCGACCTCACCGGCACAGATGTGAGGGTGGGCGTTGGCCTCGGAGGGAACGCCGTGGGTCGCCCATCGGGTGTGGGCAACTCCCGTCCCACCCCCTATGGGGTCGGCCTCGAGCCGTTCGGCCAGTTGATTCACCTTGCCTACCGCGCGAAGACGCTGGAGGCCGTTGCGGTAGCCCTGTACGGCCATTCCCGCGGAGTCATAACCCCTGTATTCGAGCCGTCGCAGGCCTTCGATCAGGATACTGGCTATGTCACGCTGGGCGGTGCCGCCGACGATTCCGCACATGCGAATGGTCCCGGGGTGTTGGAATGGGGAGGGAGCACCGTAGCTTGCCGTATTGGCGCTTCACTGCCCAGTCTTGGGTGTTTTCTTCGGCCGCCGGTAGTGCGGGATATTCACGGTTCGGGGGCGTGCCAGTGTCAATCCTTCGGGTTGCACATTCTGACTGAGGGTTGACCCGGCTCCCACGGTCGCGCCGTCACCCACCTCTATCGGTGCCACGAGGGCCGTGTTTGAGCCTATGAACACGTGGTTTCCAATCGCCGTCAGATGCTTATGCGCACCGTCGTAGTTGCATGTGATGGTACCTGCTCCAATGTTGCAGCCTTCCCCTATCCGGGCATCGCCGATGTAGCTGAGGTGGTTCACTTTGCTTCCGGACGCTATAACGGCCTTCTTGGTTTCGACGAAGTTTCCGATATGGACGTCGTCGGCCAGTTCACTGCCCGGTCGCAGACGTGCAAAGGGTCCGATTCGGGCCCCTATGCCCACGCGCGCATCCTCGATGATCGAATTGGCGAGGATTTCCGTACCGTCCTTGAGCACGCTGTTTTTGACGTGGACGTTCGCGCCGAGCTTTACGCCATTACCGAGCGAGACCTTACCCTCCAGGATGACATTCACATCAATCACCACATCTTCGCCGCAGGACAAGGTGCAGTCGCGGAAATCCACGCGAGCCGGATCGTATAGGTGGACTCCGTCCCGCATCAGTTGCTCCGCTCGATCCAGTTGGTAGGTGCGCTCAAGCTGGGCCAATTGGAGCTTGTCGTTGACCCCTGAAACCTCGGCCTGGTTGGCCGGGTGCGCGGTCGCGATCGGAATGCCATCGGCGACGGCAGCCTCGATGATGTCAGTCAGGTAGTACTCACCCTGCGCGTTGTCGTTGCCCAGATTTGCAAGCCAACGGGCCAGGGGGCCTGCTTTTACGGCGAGGATCCCGGTATTGACCTCCCGAATCGCCGCTTCCTCTGTGCTGGCATCTTTTTGCTCGACGATTCGCTCGACCGCCCCGCTGTGGTGGTGGCGGACGATTCGGCCGTACCCGGTCGGGTCGGGCAATTCGACGGTCAGAAGGCCCAAAGCATCACCCGCGGCTGCCGCGACCAGACCCTTCAGTGTTTCCGGATTGATAAGTGGCACATCACCGTAGAGGACCAGGACGACGTGTTCGGCCGGAACTTCCGGCATGGCCTGGTTCACCGCATGGCCGGTTCCGAGTTGTTCCGCCTGTTCAACCCAGACCACCGGTTGATCCTTCAACGCGGCCTTCATCTGATCGCCGCCGTGCCCGTATACGAGACGGATCTCGGCGGGCTCGAGCTGCGTGGCAGCCGCGATCACATGCTCGACCATGCTCCGCCCGGCGAGGGGGTGGAGTACTTTCGGGCGTGGTGAACGCATACGGGTTCCCTTGCCCGCGGCAAGGATCACGATGGTCAGGTCCATGTGGCGGCCCTTTGGTTTACCTGGGGTGTGGCTGGGGTAAGGCTCGGTGTTGGCTTCAACGGCCTGCTCGTGAGGGGGTCGAACATCTTTGCCCCTCGTCACGCCCGCGATTCAACAACATTCAGGCGTAAGCAATCACTCGATTGCCCTGGGTGTTGGTTTCCGGGGCGTCAACGGACACGGTCCCGGTATGGCGCGGCCAGGGACGCTCTGAAAGAGTCTGGCGCGAACGGGTGGGTTTGGATAATCGTTCAGTTCAAGGCGCGAATCGCGCGCTAATGCGAAGACTCGCAACGCTGAAAGGGCGATTAGACGGGCCAAGGCGCAGGGTCACGATTCGTTCAGAGCTTCCCTAGCGGCCCCATCAGCAATCGCAACTCGAATCGGGAAGTCCCTGGTGGTTCCTCCAGGTAGCCGATTTTTTGTTAGCGCGCGTTCTTGCGCATCTTCTGAATGGTGCGCAACTGGGCCACGGCTTCCAGGAGTTCTGACTGGGCCTTGGCGTAATCGAGGTCGTCTTTCTTGTCCGCCAGCGCGTCCTCGGCACGTTTACGCGCCTCCTCGGCGGCGGCCTCGTTCAAATCACCACCGCGCATCGCGGTATCGGCGAGGACGGTCACGGCATGAGGCTGGACCTCAAGGATCCCGCCGTTGACGAAGAAGTACTGGTCTTCGGAACCATCGAGCGATACGCGCACGGTTCCCGCTTTGAGTTTCGTGATGAGCTGGGTATGGCGCGGTGCGATACCCAATTCACCATCAACACCCGGCGCGAAGACCATGTTGGCCTGTCCGGAGAAGATACTCGCTTCCGCGCCGACGATATCGACGTGTACGGTCATGGACATGGTCTGTTGCCTCTTGCCTTTGCCTGGAGCCTGTTGATAACGGGTTCTTGTCGGATTTCGAACGGCGTCGTCGTCCAACGGTTCCGTTTACATGCTTCCGGCTTTTTCGACGGCCTCATCGACGGTGCCGACCATGTAGAAGGCCTGCTCCGGGAGGTGATCGTATTCACCTGCGACGATCGCCTTGAAGTTGGCGATGGTCTCTTTCAGGGATACGTACTTGCCGGGTGCACCGGTGAAGGTCTCGGCCACGAAGAAAGGCTGGGAGAGGAAGCGCTGGATCTTGCGTGCGCGGGAGACGGTCAGCTTGTCCTCTTCGGATAGTTCATCCATGCCGAGAATGGCGATGATGTCCTTGAGCTCTTTATAACGCTGGAGTGTGCCCTGCACGGCACGCGCGGTGTCGTAGTGCTCGGAGCCGATGACGTGGGGGTCGAGAATTCGCGAGGTGGAATCAAGCGGATCCACGGCCGGGTAGATACCCAGTTCCGCGACCTGACGTGACAGCACGAGGGTGGCGTCCAAGTGAGCGAATGTGGTCGCCGGAGAGGGGTCGGTCAAATCGTCCGCGGGCACGTAAACGGCCTGGAACGAGGTGATCGATCCGGTCTTGGTGGAGGTGATGCGCTCCTGGAGCACACCCATTTCCTCGGCCAACGTCGGCTGGTAACCCACAGCGGAGGGCATACGTCCAAGCAGGGCGGAGACCTCGGTGCCCGCCAGGGTGTAGCGGTAGATATTGTCGACGAACAGCAGCACGTCGCGGCCTTCATCACGGAAAAACTCGGCCATGGTCAGGCCGGTCAGGGCGACGCGCAGTCGGTTGCCCGGCGGTTCGTTCATCTGGCCGTAGACCAGAGACACCTTGTCGATAACGCCACCTTCGGTCATCTCGTGGAAGAAGTCGTTGCCCTCACGGGTACGCTCTCCGACACCCGCGAACACGGAGAAACCGGAGTGCTCCACGGCGATGTTTCGGATGAGTTCCATCAGGGTAACCGTCTTACCCACGCCCGCGCCGCCGAACAGGCCGACCTTGCCGCCCTTCGCGATGGGCATGATCAGGTCGATCACCTTGACGCCGGTCTCGAGGATCTCCACGGATGCGGCCTGGTCCTCGTAGGACGGCGGCTTACGGTGGATGGGCAGGGAGGTTTCGTTACCGATCTCACCGGCTTCGTCTACGGGCTCGCCGAGCACGTTCATGATCCGGCCCAGGGTTTTCTGGCCCACCGGAACCATGATTGGTGCCCCGGTATTGACGGTCTCGGAACCGCGCTTGAGGCCCTCGGTGGTTCCCAGCGCAATGCAACGAACGATGCCGTCACCCAACTGCTGCTGCACCTCGAGGGTCAGGCCGGTTTCACCGAAATCGGCGATCTTGAGGGCGTCGTAGACCTTCGGAACGGAGTCCCGGGGGAACTCGACGTCAACGACGGCGCCGATGATTTCGACCACGTTGCCGTTACTCATGCGCGGGTCCTCTTTGCTCTAATTTCGTTAAATCTGTAAATGGATGTGCGTCAGCCGACTCAACCGGATACCGCCGCGGCGCCGCCCACGATCTCGGAGATCTCCTGGGTAATGGCGGCCTGACGGGCCTTGTTGTAAGCCAGTTGGAGCTTGTCGATCAGTTCACCGGCGTTATCGGTGGCGGATTTCATGGCGATCATCCGCGCCGACATTTCGCAGGCGACGTTTTCGACGACGGCCTGGTAGACCTGGGATTCGATGTAGCGTCGGAACAATTCATCCATGACCGGCGGCGCATCGGGCTCGTAGATGTAGTCCCAGTGGTGCGCGATCTCCTTGTCCTTGGCGTCCTCTTCCAGGGTGATCGGCAGCAATTTCCGGGTATATGGTGCCTGAGTCATAGTGTTCACGAACTCGTTGCCCACCAGATAAAGCTCGTCGATCTCACCCTTATCGAAGGCCTCAAGCATGACCTGGACGGCGCCGATGAGCTCCTCGAGATGAGGCGTATCGCCCAGACCCTCGGTGTGGGCGACGATCCCATGGGGCAGACGCTTCAGGAAGCCATTGCCCTTGCGTCCGATGGTGCAGATGCTCAGCGACTTGCCTTCCTCGTCCCACTGCTTCAGGCCACCGATGAGCTTGCGCAGCATGTTCACGTTGAGGCCGCCGCAAAGACCACGGTCCGTTGAAACCACGATGACACCGATCTTGTTGACCGGTCGGGCAATCATGAACGGATGTTGGTACTCCGGATGGGAGTGACCGACATGGTGAATAACCGTACGGATGCGCTCCGCATAGGGCTTGGCCGCCGCCATTCGATCCTGGGCCTTGCGCATTTTCGACGCAGCCACCATCTGCATGGCGGATGTGATCTTGCGGGTATTTTGAATGGACTTGATTTGAGTCCGGATTTCTTTGCCGCCGGCCATGTGGGTCTCGTTTCGCTATTCGGTTCGTTCGATGACCGCCCTACCGCTATCGCGGGATGGGCGTTCTCGTTCTTTTCGATCGGTTAGCGTCTGTGTGATTACCAGGTCTGGTTGGCCTTGAAGTCGTCAAGCAGGGCTTTGAACTTCTTGGTCACGTCATCGGTGAGTTTGGGTTCGGCGTTGATCGCGTCGAGGGTGTCCTTGTGGCTGCTGCGGGCATATGCCAGCAGCGCCCGTTCGAAGGGAACGACCTCACTGGCATCGACATCATCGAGATAGCCTTCGTTGGCCGCGAACAGTGACAGTGCCATTTCCGCCACGTTCAGCGGGGAGTACTGGTCCTGTTTCATAAGTTCGGTGACGCGCTGACCGCGCTCGAGCTGCTTTCGCGTTGCTTCGTCGAGGTCGGATGCGAACTGGGCGAATGCGGCGAGTTCACGATACTGGGCCAAGGCGAGGCGGACACCTCCACCGAGCTTCTTGATGATGTTGGTCTGTGCCGCACCACCGACGCGGGATACTGACAGGCCGGCATTGATGGCAGGGCGGATACCGGCGTTGAACAGATCGGTCTCGAGGAAGATCTGGCCGTCGGTAATGGAGATCACGTTGGTAGGCACGAATGCGGAGACGTCACCGGCCTGGGTCTCAATGATCGGCAGGGCGGTCAGCGAGCCGGTCTTGCCCTTCACCTTTCCATCGGTGAACTTCTCGACGTAAGCGGCGTTAACGCGTGCTGCACGCTCAAGAAGACGGGAGTGCAGGTAGAACACGTCACCGGGGTAGGCTTCGCGTCCCGGCGGGCGGCGCAGGAGCAGGGAAACCTGGCGATAAGCCCAAGCCTGCTTGGTGAGATCGTCATAAATGATCAGGGCGTCTTCGCCACGGTCACGGAAGTACTCGCCCATGGCGCAACCGGAGTAGGGAGCGATGAACTGCATCGCGGCAGAGTCGGAAGCACCTGCCGCGACCACGATGGTGTGATCCATGGCACCGTACTCTTCCAGCTTGCGCACAACCCCCGCGATGGAGGAAGCCTTCTGGCCCACGGCGACGTAAATGCATTTAACGCCGGTGCCTTTCTGGTTGATGATCGCGTCGATGGCGACGGCGGTCTTTCCGGTCTGGCGGTCACCGATGATCAGCTCACGCTGGCCACGTCCAATCGGGACCATGGCATCAATGGACTTCAGGCCGGTCTGCACCGGCTCGTCAACCGACTGGCGTTCGATAACGCCCGGGGCAACCTTCTCAACCGGCGCGGATTCGGCGCTTTCGATCTCGCCCTTACCGTCGATCGGCTCACCCAGGGCGTTCACGACCCTGCCGAGCAGATCGGGACCGGTCGGAACTTCCAGGATTCGGCCCGTGCACTTGACCGTCTGGCCTTCCGAGATTTCGGTGGTATCACCGATGATCACGGCGCCGACGGAGTCACGCTCCAGGTTCAGGGCCATTCCGAATACACCGCCGGGGAACTCGATCATCTCACCGGCCATGACGTCGGTCAGTCCGTGGATGCGGGCAATGCCGTCAGTCAGGCTGACGATGGTGCCTTCGGTCCGGGTCTCGGTGCCCAGATCGAAGTTCTCAATCTTCTTCTTGATCAGATCGCTGATTTCGGTAGCTGAAAGCGACATTCTGATAACCCCTAATTAGTAAAACCTGGTGCGGTGGACTCTCGGCCTGGGCACTTAGCCGGCCAAGTCCAATGCGAGCTGATTCAAGCGGCCACGCAGCGAGGCGTCGATCACCGTGTCTCCGGCGCGAATGATCACTCCGGCCATGAGGTCGCGGTCGATCTCGGCCGTCACGTTGACGTCCCGGCCGAACTTGGCCTTCATGGCGTCGCTGATTGCGGTCTGATGATCGGCGGCAAGCTTGTACGCGGAGGTGACACGAACCTCGATCCGTGCATCGTCCTGGGCGCGACTGGCTTCAAACTCTTCAGCGATCTCGGGCGCCACGCCGACGCGATCGTTGCCGACCAGCACGCGGATGAAGTTTTTGAAACCTTCATCCGTATCGCCGCAGACCTCTATGAGCAACTGCTCGAGCTGCTGCTCGCTGATTTTCGGGTTGGCGATCAGCGCACGGGTGGTCGCATCGGCAACCACGAGCGCAAGAGTGGTCAACTGCGTCGACCATGTCTCCACGACGCCTTTCTCCTTCGCGTGGGCGAAGGCGGCGACGGCATAGGGACGGGCGAGGGTTCGGTTACCGGCCATGGGAGCTCACCTTAGAGTTTGGCAGCCTGCTTCTCGAGGAAGGCGTTGTGCGCATCGGCATTCACCTCTTTCTCGAGAATCTTTTCCGCCGACTCCAGGGCCAGGGAAACGACCTTGGACCGCAGTTCCTCACGAGCGCGATTGCGCTCCTGCTCTATTTCCGCCTTCGCGGAGGAGATCATGTGCTCTCCCTCCGTACGACCCTTCGACTTGCCCTCATCGACGATCTCGGCGGCACGTTTTTCCGCCTGGGACACGATGGTGGCAGCCTGGGTCTTGGCTTCCTTGAGGATTTCCTTGGCACGCTGTTCGCCGAGCTCTTGCTCGTGCTGGCCGCGCTCGGCGGCCGCCAGACCTTCCGCGATCTTTTCCTTACGCGCGGTGAGCGCGCTCATGATGGGCGGCCAAACGTATTTGGCACAGAACCACCAGAACAGGAAGAAAGCGATTGCCTGACCGAAAAGTGTGGCGTTTATGTTCACTGCAACACCTCTGTGGGAGTTGGTGGACGGACTGT
>JBMYTY010000009.1:0-13140 GCA_049604855.1 Gammaproteobacteria bacterium
ATTGAGCCGCCGCTTCGTGGACGAGGCGGGCTGGCTGCATCAGGACCTGGCCCGTCGCTGTGAGCGCGTGCTGTTCGTGACGGCGGGGCTGCCCCAGGTGCTTAAGGGCGAGTGGAGCGGGGTGCCGTCATGACCGCTACTTGGTTGAACGACGGTGCTCGTGCCCTGGACGAACAAGCGCGTGCGGCCGCCGTCGCCCGTCAGGGCCGCCTGACCAAGCCCCCGGGCAGCCTGGGCCGCCTGGAGGAGCTTGCCGTCGATCTGGCGGCCATGCAGGGGCGGGAGTGTCCGCGCGTGCTGGACCCGGTGATCACCGTGTTCGCGGCGGACCATGGGGTCGCCGTCGCGGGTGTGTCGGCGTACCCGCGCGCGGTGACGGCCGCGATGGTGCGGAACTTCGCCCACGGCGGTGCCGCGATCAGCGTGCTCGCGCGCGAGGCCGGGGCCCGTTTCCAGGTGATCAACCTGGGCACCGTGAACGATCTGGAGCCCCTGGATGGGGTCAGCAGGCAATCCCTGGGGTCCGGCACGCTTGATTGGCGCGCGGCCAGTGCCATGAACGCGATGCAATTCGACCAGGCACTGTGCGCGGGGGCGCGGGCCCCGTCCGGGGACCTGTTCATCGGCGGTGAAATGGGCATTGGTAGCAGCACGTCCGCGGCCGCCCTGGTGTGCGCCTTACTCGCCGTCGATCCCGCACGGGTCGCCGGGCCGGGCACGGGGGTGGATGAGGCCGGGATGGCACGGAAGATCGACGCCATCCGGGCCGGTTTGCGATTCCACGGCGCCAGCCTGGACGACCCATTGGAGGCCTTGCGGCGCCTCGGGGGCTTCGAGATTGCGGCCTTGTGCGGCGCCTTCATCGCCGCCGCTCAACGCGGCGTGCCGGTTCTGGTGGATGGTTTCATCGCGGGCAGCGCGGCCCTGGCGGCGGTGCGTATCAACCCCGGCGTGCGTGATTGGCTTATATTCGCGCACCGTTCCACGGAACCCGGGCATGAGTATGTCCTGCAAGCCCTTGAAGCCCGGCCATTGCTGGATCTCGGGCTGCGTCTTGGTGAAGGCAGTGGCGCGGCGCTGGCACTTTCCCTGGTGCGCGCGGCATGTGGCCTGCACGCGAACATGGCGACCTTCGATTCAGCCGGAGTACCCGAGACATGAGTACTTAAGACATGAGTGCCAACGCCGCCTGGGGGGATTCCTCGGCCTTCATCGATCTCTTGCGTCACGGCCTGACCGAACGGCCGGACTGCCTGTGCGGGCGCACCGATGTGCCCCTGGCCGAGGGGGGGCGGGCGCAACTGGAGCGGACCGCCGCGGTGTTCGGCCCCTGGGACCGCGTGGTGAGTTCGCCCTTGCAGCGCTGCGCGCGCTTCGCCGCTGACCTGGCATCGCGCTTCGACCTGGATCACCAGGTGAACGAAGGACTCGCGGAGATCGATCTGGGGCGCTGGGATGGTCGTCGCTTCGATGAACTGGCGCGCGATGAGGCGGAGCATTTCACGGCGTTCTGGCGCAATCCCGTGGCCCATCCCCCGCCCGGGGGTGAACGCATGGAGGATTTCGCGCATCGGGTGCTGGCGGCCTACGAGCAGGTGGGCGCCGGTGCGGTGCCCGGCAGTCGAACCCTGGTGGTCTGCCATGGTGGCGTGATCCGCGCCATCCTGGCCCACGTCTATGGCCTGGATCTGGCCAAGCTGCTGCGTATGGAGGTGGAGTACGCCTCCCTGAGCCGCATCCGCCGTATCGATGGGTATGAGAGCGTGGTCTTCCAGGCCGTGGATGCCGGGCTGTTCGATGCCCGCCCGGAGCGCGTGGATGCCTGACGGCCTACGGCTCGCCCTGGCCTTTCTGACCCGGCTGCCCACGCCCGCGGCGCGGGACTGTTCCGCCCGCGCGCAGGGCCGGGCGGTGGTGTTCTACCCGTTGGTGGGGGCCATCATCGGGCTTTGTCTCGCCGCGCTGGGCTTCGGCGTGCGGGGGCTCGACCCGTCGCTGGCCGCGGCCTTGAATGTTCTGCTCTGGGTGCTCATCACCGGGGCCCTGCACCTGGATGGCCTGGCGGATAGTGCCGATGCCTGGTTGGGCGGTGGGGACGACCGTGCGCGCAGCCTTTCCATCATGAAAGATCCTGTCTCCGGCCCCGCCGGTGTGGTCTCCATCGTCGTCGTGCTGTTGTTGAAGTTCGCCGCCCTGTCGGCTCTGGTCGCGGCCGGTGATACGGATGTGCTGCTCTGGGCCTTGCTCTGGGTGCCGACCGTCGCTCGCTGCGCCGTGGCCTGGTTGCTGATCAGTACGCCCTATGTGCGCGCCGACGGCCTGGGCGCCGAGGCGGCCCGCCACGCGCCGCGCGCGGGCGTTTGGGCCGGCCTGACCCTGGTCGTCCCGGGGGCCTGGTTGTTCGGCCCGGGCGGGGCCTGGGTGGTGCTGACCGGCCTGCTCCTGGTGGTCTCCCTGCGGCTGCTGATGATGCGGCGCCTTGGGGGCACCACCGGTGATACCGCCGGGGCCCTGGTGGAGATCGTCGAAGCGGGCGCGTTGGCCGCCACGGTCACCTGGGTGGCCACGAGATGAGTCTGCGTCTGTTGGCGGCCCTTTCCGTTTCGGCGGCTGTGCACGCCGCGGTCTTCGTTCAGATGCCGGACCCGTTCGCATCCGCGTCGCGGCGCATGGATTCCGCGGTCGTTTCCGTCGCCATCACGGTGGATTCAAGCGGGCTTGCGTCCGAGGTCGGGTCGGGCGTTGGTGAAGCGATGGCGCCCGCGCCATCCGATCCGGCGCGGCGGCCCAGATCGGAACCGGCCGAGGCGGACCCGCCACCGGAACTCCGGGTCGCTCCCTCGCCGGAGATGCGTGTATCGGCCGCGGAGAAACCCGCGACGGCTTTTCAAGCGCGATCCACGCGCGCAATCGCGGCATCGAAGCCGGGAGCTCCTTCCCTCATCGATCCGATGCGCGTGCCGAAGGCCGACAGCGCACCGGTGCACCCGCCGAAACCCGCCCCCGCGCGGCAGCGGGAGGGTGCTCCGAAGGCCGGTAGGGACCCGGGTGTCGCAGCCACCCGGGCCGCGCCCCTCGCGCCCGGGTTGAGCAGGGTGGCCCTGGCTGACCCGCCATCCGGTCTGGTTTCCGGATTGATGTCGGATGGAGGCACCCTCTCCGCGGAGAACGATGCGCTCGACCCACGCTTTATCGACCTGGTGCGGGGCGCCGTCGAGGCACACAAACGCTACCCGCGCCGGGCCCGGCGGCGGGGCTGGGAAGGGCGCGCCGTGGTGGAGTTCATGCTGCACCCCGACGGTCAGGTGAGTGCGGTCCGGGTGCTGAGCGGCAGTGGTCACGCCCCCCTGGATGAGGCCGCGACGGCGGCGGTCAGTGCCATCGCGCCGCTGGCCGACGCCGCGGGCTACCTGGCGCGGGAGCGGACCCTGAGCCTGGGGATTGATTTCCGTCTGCGCTGATGGCGTGACGTCAACCGTGTTCGATCTGCGTTGCGGCGGCCTCGAAGCGCGGCTATCTTCGCGCGGCCCGGCAGGTCCGGACGCAGTTTCATCACGATGAGCGAGGTCGCCCATGGCACTGGATAACAGTTGGATTTCAGAGGCTTGCGAGGACTGTGGCTCGGCCTTCTCGCTGAAGTCCAAGGGCCGGGTGCACGCGGAGGAGTCGCCGTATCAGACCATCGAGGTGCACGAGACGGCCAAGTGGGGCCATCTCATGATGATCGATGGCTTCACCATGCTCAGCAGTCGGGATAATTTTCTCTATCACGAGATGATGTCCCACCCGGTGCTGTACACCCACGACAAGCCGGTCAGGGTGGCGATCATCGGTGGGGGCGACTGTGGAACCCTGCGCGAGGTGTTGCGTCACCCCGAGGTTGAGCAGGTGACGCAGATCGATATCGACGAACGCGTGACCCGTGTGTCGGAACAGTATTTCCCCGAACTGTGCGAGCTCAATGACGATCCGCGTGCCCGACTTTTGTTCATCGATGGGATTCAGTGGATGAAGGATGCCGAGCCCGATTCCCTGGACGTGATCATCGTCGATTCCACGGACCCGGTAGGACCGGGCGAGGTGTTGTTCACGGCCGAGTTCTACGCGGCCTGCCATCGTGCCCTGGCCGATGGTGGAATCATGGTGCAGCAAAGCGAGTCACCCCTGGTACATATGCCCTTGCTGGAGCGCATGCACCGCAATCTGTACCGCGCCGCCTTCGATTCGGTACGCACCCTGTTCTTCCCCCAGCCCATCTATCCCACGGGCTGGTGGTCGGCGACCCTGGGTCGCAAGGGGGCGCCTATCGATGGGTTCCGCGAGGCGGATGTGCACGCCCGTCCCTTTGAGACGCTGTACTACAACGCCGACATACACCGTGCCGCCTTCGCCACGCCGGAATTCTTCCGCAAGGCGGCCAGCACATGGACCGATGCACCCGCGGAGCGCTAGGGCGCGGTGGGCACTGGGAGGTTTGAAGCGGGCAGAGGGTTCGACCCGCGGCGCTCAGCCCTCATCCGGGAGACATCCGCAAGGGCACGAGGAGGAAGCGTGATGAGGGCTCCATGTTTCTCTTGCGCCTAATCTTCTGATCAAGTGCATGGACGGACATGGAGGTGGCGTTTTATCGTTGTCCACTTGTTCCTGATTTTCTGATATTCCATGTCGGCCCACCTCGGCGAATTAAATCCAGGCGATTGCGCCCTCGTGACCGGCTTCGGGCGCGGTGACAAGGCGTTCCGCAAACGTTTGCTCGCCATGGGGCTGACGGCCGGTACCCGGCTGGAGGTGGTGCGCACCGCTCCGCTCGGCGACCCGGTGGAAATCCGTGTACGCGGGGTATCGATGAGCCTGCGCAAGGGTGAGGCGGCACTGGTCCAGGTGGCACGGGAGTCGGCGGCGTGAGCGAGAACGGATCACGCCGGACCATCGCCCTGGCGGGTAATCCCAACTGCGGCAAGACCACTCTTTTCAATGCCCTGACCGGGGCGCGACAACGGGTGGGTAACTGGCCGGGTGTCACCGTCGAGCGCAAGTCGGGGGTCTACCGACATGATGGGAACGAGGTCGAAGTGGTCGACCTGCCCGGGACTTATTCTCTGGACGAGGCGGGCGGGAATGGCTCCACCGACGAGGCCATCGCGCGAGACTACGTGCTCTCCGGTGAAGCCGACCTGGTGGTGAACATCGTCGATGGCTCGCACCTGGAGCGGAACCTGTACCTGACCAGTCAGCTCATGGAGATGCGTGTGCCCATGCTGGTGGTGGTCAACATGCTCGATAAGGCTGAGGCCGAGGGGCTGGAGACCCGTATCGATATCCTTGCCGACCAGTTGGGCTGTCCGGTGGTGGGTGTGGTGGCGTCGCGTGAATCCGGGGTCACCGAGCTCAAGGATGCCGTCGCGCGGCACGGGCGCAAGCCCGAGCCGCCCGCCACGGCCATCGCCCATGATGAGGCGGTTGAAACGGCCATTGCCCACATGCGCTCGGTGGTCGCGCTGAAGCCGGGCCTGGGGCATATGGATGCGGCCTGGGTGGCTCTGAAATTGCTGGAGGGTGAGTCGCTTCGGCATGCCGATGGTAGCCCCATGGTGGACCAGGACACGGTTGATGAGGCGGCCAGGCTGCGCGATACGGTGGAAATGATCACCGGCGATGAAATGGACATCCTCATAGCCGACGCCCGCTACGGCTTTGTGCATGAAGTGGTCCGCCTGTGCCAGACCCGCAGGGGTGAAGTGGCGCGCAATCTGACCGCGCAGGTCGATCGATTCGTCCTCAACCGCCTGTTGGGCATCCCGGTGTTCCTGGCCGTGATGTACCTGATGTTCATGTTCACCATCAACATCGGCGGTGCCTTCATCGATGCCTTCGATGGCGTGGCGGCAGCCTTGTTCGTGGATGGCTTCAAGGTATTGCTCGACAGTATCGGGGCCCCTGAGTGGCTTCAGGTGGTGCTCGCTGATGGCTTGGGGGGCGGTATCCAGACCGTCGCCACATTCATCCCCATCGTCGGCTTTCTTTTTCTGTTCCTGTCGGTGCTTGAGGACTCGGGGTACATGACCCGGGCCGCTTTCGTCATGGACCGTCTGATGCGTGGGGTGGGATTGCCCGGCAAGTCCTTTGTACCCCTGATCGTGGGTTTCGGCTGCAATGTCCCGGCCATCATGGCGGCACGGACACTGGAGAATGAACGTGACCGTCTGCTGACGGTGGCGATGACCCCGTTCATGTCATGCGGAGCGCGCCTGCCGGTTTATGCGCTATTCGCCGCGGCCTTCTTCCCGGTGGGTGGGCAAAACGTGGTCTTCGGCCTGTACCTGGCCGGAATCGCCGTCGCCGTGCTTACCGGGCTGATTCTCAAGTACACCCTGCTCCAGGGGCCGTCTGCCCCTTTCGTCATGGAGATGCCCACCTACCATCTGCCGACGCTCAAGGGGGTTGGCTTGCGCACCTATGAGCGCACCAAGACCTTCGTCGTCAAGGCGGGTGCCCTGATCGTGCCCATGGTCATGGTATTGGCCATACTCAACTCCACGGGTACCGACGGCAGTTTCGGCAATGAGGACAGCGACCGATCCGTGCTCGCCGAGATCGGCAGGGAACTGGCCCCTGTGTTCGCCCCCATGGGCATCAAGGAAGACAACTGGCCCGCCACCGTGGGCATCTTTACCGGGATTCTCGCCAAGGAGGCCGTGGTTGGGACCCTGGATTCCCTTTATGGCGCTTTGGGTACGCAGGCCCCGGCGGATGAGGAAGGCAATACCGGCTTCGATCTGGGGGCGGCGTTGCTGGATGCGTTGGCGACGGTACCAGGCAATCTGGCGGATGCCATCGGATCGGCGGATGACCCGCTCGGGGTGGGAATCGGCGACCTCAGCGACAGCGCCACGGCGGCGGCGGAGCAGGCGGTGAGTACCGCGACCTTTGGTGCCATGGCGCAGCGCTTTGACGGCACCCTGGGCGCATTCGCTTACCTGCTGTTCATCCTGCTCTATGCCCCGTGCACCGCCGCGATCGCCGCCATTCACCGCGAAACCGGTACCCGCTGGACCCTGTTCGTGGTCGCGTGGACCACCGGACTGGCCTACGCCAGTGCGACCGTGGTTTATCAGGCCGGTCAGTTAGCGACCCATCCGCTGACCGCATCGGTGTGGCTGGCCGCCATCACGCTCGCGCTGGGGACAAGCGTGTGGGGTATGAACCGCCGTGGTCGGGCGCTGGCCGACGCGGGCTACGCGACGCTCGATGCTGGCCGGGATCCGGCGTCATGATCCTGTCCGAATTGCGTGAATACCTGCGCTTGAACGGCCGTGCCCCGCTACGGGAGATGGCGCTTCACTTCGATGCCGACCCGGATGCCGTGCGTGGCATGTTGGAGACCTGGGAACGCAGGGGCAAAGTGCGCAAGCTACCGAGCGGTACCGCCTGCGATGGCGGATGCACCCAATGCGCGCCCGAGAACGTCGAAATCTACGAATGGATACCGTCCTGATCGTTGCCAGGGGCGCTTGATCCACCTTGCTGACACGGACCGGGCCAGCGGGTAGGGTCCGGGGTTCCAAAACAACAATTTCGAGGAGTCGTACCCATGTCCAAGCCGTTGATGAATCTGGTCCGTTGCGCCATTGCAGCCTCCTCCATTGCCGTCGTCGCGGCCGCCCAGGCACAGCCTACGGGGATGCCCGATCCGCGCGCGATGTTCATCGACAAGATGGATACGGACAAGGACGGCAAGGTCAGCCTCGATGAGTTCCGGGCACCGGGCGACAAGATGTTCGCGGCCATGGACAGCAACGGTGACGGCCAGATTGACGTGCAGGAAGCGCAAGCGTTTCACCAGCAGATGATGCAGCGCATGCAGCAGATGAGGCAGCAGATGGGAGGGCAGCAGGGTCGTTGAACCCCGCTTCGGTGGGCCTCACGTCTGGTATGCCCTCGTCCGGGCGTCAGAGATCTTTACAGGCCCGCCGGTCGGGCCTGTCCTCGGGGTTTGTAATTTCCTAGTAATTCAATTGGTTATCGGTTCTGGCCGGGATATTGCTAAGCGCGAGGTGGCTCGGATCACCACGGTCCGATGCTCTATCCCCGACTCCCCGGAGTCATGCTTCGTTGCTCTGGAGCGAGGCGGGGGACACACACCCGCATAGGATTTCGCCGTCAATGAACCCTGCACGTCCTGGCTCCGGCCGTTTTTCGTCTCTCTGGAAAGTAGCGTTGCTTCTCTCGTTGGTCGGCCTCGCTCCGACGGTGGGGGCCGCCGTTCTGACCAGTGACGATTTCACCGGCAACAGTGGCGGCATGCCTGCCGGATGGAGTTTCTTCGCGCCCTTCAATGCCGGTTCCGTGTCCGAAAGCGGCAGCGACGTCACCATCACCGATCCCTCCGCCATCGAAGGTCCGACGCTGATCACCCCCGGCAATTTCGACCCCCAGGGTGGTGTCACCACCATGGCGGCGGATATCACCAGCCTGAGCTTCGACAGTTCGCTGGTCATGGGGATCGCCGACGCATCCATCACCAATATCCTGGTTTTTCAGCTGAATGACGACGGCGGTGCGCGACTGTTCTATTCCAATGGGGGGCCGGGTGCTGGGACGGAGGAGAACCTGGGTACGGTGGCGGGTTACAGCGGAGGGGCTATCGACGTGACCTTCACCTTCGACGATGACAGTTTCAGTGTGGTCGCCAATGGCGGGGGATTCAGCACCGGCGATCTGGCGTACAGCGGTTTGAGTTCCGCATTTGACTTCTCCGCGTTCGGCAACGATGTGAACCTTGCCCTGGGGATGAGCAACGGCACCGCTTTGGTGGATTCCGTGCTGTTCGAATCGGACAACGCAGGGGCGGGATCGGGTGGTGGAGCGGCCGTGCCCATCGTGCCTGTGGGCTTGCTGATGCTGACCGGCGTCCCGATGTTTTTCCGGCGGCGAATGCGGTGGGCTTTCGCCAAGGCGGGCTGAACCGGGCCGCCCGGCCCGTTCGAGCAAGCCGGGTTCCTTGCCGAAAGCGCGCGCCGTCGGAGTGAGTCCCCCGCGCGGCGGCTATTTCACAGTGCGGACATCAGGCATTATCCTGCCGGTCGCAAAGCGACGACCTCGACATGATGACTTCGGCAGGGATCGTGCGTCACATCGCGTCGGAGAGTCGTTCGCAACCACATAACAACGATTGATGGGAGAACCGATATGTCACGTTTCCACAGTAATCCCCAGAGCGTGAGGCAGTCCCCGGGCAAAGCCTCGGGTACGCCCCGGGGCCGGGGTTTCCTGGGTATGGCACTGGCTATGGGGGTCGCCCTGACGCTGCCCCTGACGGCGCAGGCGAAGCCTTACGCGGACGAGTCAGCGGACGAAGACACCCTGGGCATGATCTGGACGCCGGAGCGACTGAAACTCGCGGCATCTGGAGATGCGGAGCGGGGCAAGAAGCTGGCCTTGGACAAGAAGCTCAAATGCTACAAGTGTCACGGCAAGACCGGGATCAGTGATGAGGAAGATACGGAAACGCCCAACCTGGCCGGTCAGCTTCCCCACTACATCTTCAAACAGCTCATGGACTACAAACTCAAGGCGCGGGTGGAGCGCACCATGAATAAGCAGGCCAAGAAGCTCGAATCCCAGGATATGGCCGATCTGGCCGCCTACTATTCCACCCAGACACCGGACCGTCCCGAGCCCGCCGCTTCCTCGGTGCCGTTGTTGGTCATGCAGGGTGATTTTGAGCGCCGCATCATGCCCTGCGCCTTGTGCCATGGTTTTGAAGGCGAAGGTCTTGGGTTCCAGCTCCCCGTGCTGGCCGGGCAGAAGAAAGACTATCTGGCTTACACCCTGAATGAGTTCCGCGAGGGCAGCCGGGAGAATGATCGATACGGCCATATGGCTGACTTCGCCTCACGCATGACCGTCGAGGAAATCGAGCTCGTGTCCCGATACTTCGCTGATCTTGCCCCCAAGGGGCCGGTATCCCGTGAGGCCATCCTGGACTGGCGACACCTGATGCCGACTCTGCGCACCGGTGAGTCGCGGATGCCGAAATCCGCCCAGTGATGGGCCGTTTAATGAGTGGCGAGGGACGGAAAATGAAGCGGATAAGTAACGCGAAGTCGTTGGGCCTGGGGGCAATCGTCCTGGCGATGTCCCTGGGGGGCGCCCAAGCCGATGTTTCGGTTTTGGCGAAGCAATGTGATAGCTGCCACGGTCAGGATGGAAACAGCTCGGATGCCGTCGTCCCGAACATCGCCGGAATGTCCGTCAGCTACCTCACGGAAACCCTGGTGGCTTTTGCCGAGGGCGACAGACCCAGTCCCCGGTATAAACCCGCCGGCGGTGACGAGACCGACATGGGCACCGTTGCCAAGGCCCTGAGTGAGGCCGAGGTGGAAGCGATTGCCAGCTATTACGCGGGCAAGACTTTCGCCAGGCACGAGCAGCCGGTGGATGCCGGCCTCGCGGCTGCGGGCAAGGCCCTGTTCGAGGATCAGTGCGACCGCTGTCATAGCGATGCGGGAACCGTGGCTGATGACGACTCCAGCCTGTTGCTTGGCCAGTGGAAGCCCTATCTGAAGGCCCAGTTCGAGGCCTTTGCGGCCGGGGCGCGTCCCCTGCCCAAGAAGATGGCATCGCGCTTCAATAAGCTGAGCGATGAGGACAAGGCCGCCATCCTGGAGTACCTGGCGGGCGGCAAACTCTGATCACTGCGGGGGGGCGCGGACCTTTCTCGCGCATCGGGTGCGGGCCGCTCGAATCCCTGGATCAGGAGATGGTGAGGGTATGACTGGGCGCTCAGAGTGGCTCGAATCGGAAATCGAGCGCGTGGACGGTCAAGGGCCCGGAAACGGTTTGGCCAAGCATCGCAAGAGGGCGTCCAGCCCCTTTGCATTTCCGCGCGGTTCGGCCCAGGTTTTCTAAGGCGACCAGGGCGCGCGGTGACCGGCGTTCAAGGCACCGTGTCACGATTCGTTCAGAGCTTCCCTTGGTCCATGCTGGAGTCGCTGGAGGCCTACGCCCGGGTGGTCATCCGTGACCACCAATGGCTGGCCGGGCGGGAACGCGGCGGCCAGCCATCGGCGTGATCGGGGACGTTCAGGCCGAATCCTTCAATGCCGCATGCGCGGCCGCGAGGCGGGCAATCGGGACCCGTGGACCGGAGCAGGACACATAACTCAGCCCGGTCTGGTGGCAGAAGGCGATGGAGGCGGGGTGTCCACCGTGCTCGCCACAGATGCCTACTTTCATATTGGGCCGGGTCTCACGTCCCCAATCCACGGCCAGCCCCATCAGCTTGCCCACACCCTGGGTGTCTAGGACCTCGAACGGGTTGTCCCGAAGGATCCCCACCTCGTTGTACATGGGGAGGAATTTGTTCTCGGCATCTTCCCGCGAGAATGAGAACGTCGCCTGGGTGAGGTCGTTGGTTCCGAAGGAGAAGAACTCCGCCTCCTTGGCCAGGCTGCCGGCGCGCATGCAGGCGCGCACGACCTCGATCATGGAGCCGAACTTGATCTCCAGTTGAATGCCGTGGGCGCGTTCCACCTCGCCGCGCACCTGATCCACCATGGCCCGGACCCTGCGCAGTTCCTGGGCGGTACTCACCTGCGGGACCATGACCTCGGGATGAATGTCCAAACCCTCGTGCACGCATTCGGCGGCCGCCTCCAGGATGGCGCGAACCTGCATGGCGTAGATCTCGGGAAAGGTGATGCCGAGGCGGACACCGCGATGTCCCAACATCGGGTTCACCTCCATCAGGCTTCGGACTTTGCGCAGCATGGCCTTTTTCTTGGCGATGGCTTCCTCGACCAGACCTGAGTCCGCCAGTTTTCCCAGGTCGGGCAGACGGTCGTCATGATCGGCTTGCAGCAGGCGTAGCGTGCCGCCCAGTACGCCCAGGCCCTGGCTGGTCGCGTGCAGCGCTTCCAACATGTCCAATTGCTCGACCAGTTCGTTCTCGGTGGGCAGAAACTCGTGGATGGGCGGGTCCAGCAGGCGAATGGTCACCGGCTTGCCCTCCATGGTCTTGAACAGGCCCTTGAAGTCGTCACGTTGGATGGGCAGCAGTTTGTCCAGGGCGTGCTGACGTTGCTCCGGGTTTTCCGCCACGATCATCTCAATGACGATGGGCAGACGATCCACGGCGTTGAACATGCGTTCGGTACGACACAGGCCGATGCCCATGGCGCCGAAGTTGAGCGCTCGCTCGGCATCATCCGGAGTATCCGCGTTGGCCATGACCTTGAGGCTGGCTTGCTCGTCCGCCCAGGCGAGCAGGGTGCGCAGGTCCTCGCTGAACTCAGGTTCGGCCATGTCGACGGCGCCCAGGTACACGTTGCCCGTCGTGCCGTCCAGGGTAATGGTGTCGCCCTCGCGAATGACGTGATCCCCGATCACCGCCTGGCGGAGTTTGACGTCCACCTCGATGCCCTCCGCACCCGCGACGCAGGGTTTGCCCATGCCGCGGGCCACGACGGCCGCATGCGAGGTTTTCCCGCCGCGAGAGGTCAGGATGCCTTGCGAGGCGAAGAACCCATGGATGTCCTCGGGCTTGGTTTCCTCGCGCACCAGGATCACGGCCTTGCCCTCCTGGCCGTGGGTCTCCGCCCGGTCGGCATCGAAGATGGCAATGCCCGCGGCGGCACCGGGTGAAGCGGGAAGTCCCTTCGCCACGGGGCGATCATTGGCACCGGGGGCGAGTCGCGGAAAGAGCATCTGTTCGAGCATTTCGGGCTGGATGCGCAGCAGGGCCTGTTCCTTACTCACCAAACCCTCACGCTGCATCTCCACGGAGGTTCGGACCATGGCCGTGGCATTCATCTTGCCGTTGCGGGTCTGCAGGCAGTAGAGGGTGCCTTGCTCGATGGTGAACTCGAAGTCCTGCACCTCCCTGTAGTGTTCCTCGAGCTTGTTTCTGAGTTCGACGAGCTGGCGATAGATGTCGGGCATCTCGTCGGCCAGCTGATCGATGGGTTTCGGGGTGCGGATGCCGGCGACCACGTCCTCGCCCTGGGCGTTGACCAGGTACTCACCGAACAGCTTGTTGCTGCCGGTATCGGGGTAGCGCGTGAAAGCGACGCCGGTGGCGGAATCATTGCCCCGGTTGCCGAATACCATGGCGACGATGTTCACGGCGGTGCCGTTGGC